>CAUJIC010000001.1 GCA_963205305.1 Pseudomonadota bacterium
AGATTGAAGCGACGAAGGCTGCACAGCTTGAAGCTAAGAACGCAGGCGAAGCAGCGTAGGTGCGTTTGCGATAGCGAACCATCTGCGTCGTCACGTCTGATTCTGCCTATCCTCACGTGGCGCAGCTCCGCTGCGGTACTCAGAATTAGCCGCTCCTAGCATCTGGCTCACTCTGGCAAACGCTGAGTTAGTTAGAAAGTAAGTATAAAAAAACCCAGTCCCGCAAGGGCTGGGTTTTTTGTTGGGTAACTTAATACCACGCCAGCGTTGTTGGCTTAGGCGGAGTTGACAAGTGCTTTTTAACTTGTGCAGCGAACGTGTCCTTGCGCGGTGGCTTGTTGATGTAATCAGTGAAGCCCGTGGATTTGAGGAACTTTGCCTTATCTTCCATCAGTGCTGTACTGCTGACAGCGATGATGGGAATGGGGCGGCTTTCATAATGTGCGCTTGCGCGTATGGCCTCGGTGGCTTTAAAGCCGCTCATTGCTGGCAAGTATAAGTCCATCAACACAAGATCAAAGGGCGTCGCGGCTTCAAACAGCTCGACGGCTTCTTCACCTGTTAATACATGCACAATTTCTGCCTCTAACTCGGCGAGCAGGTTGGTGCTGAGTCGGGCGCTGATGGGGTCGTCTTCGACGAGAAGGATGCGTGGTTGTGTCATGGTGGTTTTATAACCTCACTTTCTGGCCTTTTTTCAATTCGCTCATACTTTTTAGCTGACCGCAAGCGGCCATGATATCTTCACCACGGGTTTTGCGGATGGGGCTCGCGATGCCGCCCGCAATGAGGATGCGCCCAAATGCATGAATACGGTTGTTGGAGGAGCAGGTATAAGGCGCCCCCGGCCATGGGTTGAAGGGAATCAGATTGACCTTGCTCGGTATCCCTTCGAGGAGCTTCACCAGCTTATGAGCGTCTTCGGGTGAATCATTGACGCCGTTAAGCATCACATACTCGAACATGATGCGGCGCGAAGGGACGAGGCGGACATATTCGCGGCAGGCATCGAGCAATTCGGCGATGGGATATTTGCGGTTGATGGGCACAATCACATCGCGCAGTTCATCGGTTACGGCGTGCAGCGAAATGGCGAGGTTGACGCCAACATCCTTCGCCAAATCGCGGATGCGCGGTACCACACCCGAGGTACTGACGGTGATTTTGCGGCGGCTTAACGCGAGGCCATCGGAATCCATCATGATGCGGCAAGCGGCGACCACGTTGTCGTAGTTGAACATTGGCTCGCCCATGCCCATGAACACAATGTTGGTAAGCTGGCGGTCGGGCGTTTCGCGGGTGATTTTACCGTGGGTCTGGGTTTTGGTTTTGCCCGTGGTGCCCGCCCATTCGCCCAAGCCGTCACGTGCGACCAGCACTTGGGTGATAATTTCGCCAGGGGTGAGGTTACGCACGAGGCGTTGTGTACCCGTGTGGCAGAAGGTACAAGCCAAAGTACATCCGACCTGTGAAGAGACACATAGTGTCCCTCGATTGCTATCGGGGATGAAGACGGTCTCGACTTCGTTGCCATCGGCGAATTTGAGTAGCCATTTTTGTGTCTGGTCGAAGCTGACGGCGTTACGCGAAACACCCGCCCGCGCGATGCTGAAATGGTTGGCCAGCAGCGACTGCGTTTCTTTCTTGATGTTGCTCATCTGAGAAAAATCCGTCGCGCCCCTGGTATACATGGCTTGCCACATTTGGTTGGCGCGAAAACCCTCGATGCCAAGCGCCGTGACCTTTTCCTTCAACTGCTCGCGACTTAAGCCCACAAGGTTGGGCAATACGGCCATGGCCTCGGCGCTGGTATCGGCGTTGCTGGCAATTTTCTCGATGATGGTGGTGCTGTCGCTCATGGGCGGGTTCTAGCGGGATTCTTCGACAAGTGCCAGCACATAGGCACCGCCCAGTGTGACAATATCGCATGGGCTGGGGGTGAGTGGCTCCAACTTTGCGCGCAGGCGGTAGATATGGGTTTCCAGTGTGTGGGTGTCGATATCGCCCGCCACACCCCAGACATGCTCGAGTAAATCTTCCCGTGTGAGGGGCGTGGGATAGGCGCTGGCAAGCTGTTTCAGCAGCGCACATTCTTTTTCGGTTAGGGTGTGTGGTGTTTCGCCCGTGTGGATGAGGGCGCGCGTCTGCATATCGAGCGCCCAGCCATTGGCAAGTGCCACCGTTTGTGTGCTACCCAGCATGGTCAGCCGCTGGATGAGGCTTTGCGGACGAAAGGGGCAAATGATAGCGCTTTCGCTGGCGCCTTGTGCGACTAATTTTAAACTGACTGTGTGACGGGTCGCTGAAGTTAATGGGTGCAGCGTATCCTCGATGAGTAGGTCGGCGGTGGTCGTATCCGCGCTGAAATGATGACCAGATTCCGCAATGATGGTTTCGAGCGTGCGGCGAACCGCGCTAGAGGCGCTATGGATAGCAATACGCATTATTGGTTGGATTCCGGCGGGTTCAATTCATTTAAGATGGTGACGCCAGGGATACCAGCTTCGGGTGTCTGGCTATGCACCATCGCTGGAGGGGGTGCCGCAGGTGTTAGCCAAAGGATTACCAATAGGTTGACGGCAACCAGGAGTAGCACGAGCGCAATCGCAAAGCGGCCGTCATCCTGCCATGGTTTTGAGGGAATAGAGGTGGCAATATCTGCTTTCTCTGGCGGGGTATTGAGCGAAGGCGATTGCACGATGACGATGGGCTCGGCATGCGAAAACTGCGCGGGGCGGCGCATAATCTTCGGGCGAACCACGCTATCTGCCGCGCTAGATGTGCTGGTCAGAGTAGGGATGTTTTTTATCGTAACGGAGGAACTCACGTGTGGGCACCTTTGAGAACGGTGGTGGGGGTGTTGCCAAAGTAGCGGCGATTTTGCCATAAATTGTATATTTTACAAGAAAAACAACGCGAGATAGCATGCTATTTCTTGACGGGGAGGGGTTTCAATCGCTACTATCGCCCGATGTCGAGTACGATTAAACCAGTAAGCAAAACTCAGCCCGTGAAGGCCAACTCACAAGCCGCCGTCTATGGTGAGCGGGCGATGGCCATGATGCATTCGCTGCATGTGATGCCTATCCCCCAGCATTACAGCCTGTTTTTTGCATGTGCAGGCGGGCAGCCGAGCGAATTGGTGGCCGTCATTGACAAGGCGATTGCTGCAAAAACGCACTTCACCGAAGAGTTTTTGGCTACCCTCTATCACAAATATATTGCCGAGCCGCAAGCGCGCGTGATGGAAGATACGGCACTGAATGCCAAGCGGGTGCTGAACGAGATTATGAATAATGTGAACGTCTTTGCGGGGGAGACCAACGCCCTGACACAAGAAGTCACGAGCCAGCTTGGCACTATGGACGGGGAAATGAGTGCAGAAGTGGTGAAGCTTCTTGCTACTACACTCATTGAAGGTGCTCAGAATATGCGCACGAGCAGTGAGTCGATGACGCATCGCTTGGCGGGCGCGCAGCAGGAAATTGCTGATTTGCGCGAAAATCTAGCAAAAGCGATGACCGAGGCGGAGCGCGACTTCTTGACCGGTGCATTTAATCGTAAGGCCTTTGATCGGCGCCTTGAGGATGCGATTACGCACGCGAAGAGCGAACATCTGGAGCTGACATTACTCATGCTCGATATCGATCATTTCAAACATTTCAACGATAATTTTGGCCATTTGATTGGCGATGAAGTGCTTAAAATTGTGTCGAAAACCCTTACCGATACCCTGAAGGGCATGGATTGTGTGGCCCGTTATGGTGGCGAAGAATTCGCGGTAATCCTTCCCAATACGCCGCTTCACGGCGGTTCGGTCGTGGCCGAGGTAATTCGCAAGTCCATCGCTAGCAAGGAACTCAAACGTAAAACGACGGGTGAGAATTTTGGCGTGGTTACCGTATCGATTGGCGTGGCGACGTTCCGGCCAGCCACCGATACATCCGATAGCCTCATTGCTCGTGCAGATGAGGCACTCTATATTTCGAAGAACTCTGGACGTAACCGAGTTACGCAAGAAGTGGTCAACCACTAATCCAGAATAGGGGCGCAGGAGCCTCCGCTGTTATTAATGTTAGGCATTATGTGTTATGAGTAGAAAACCAATAATACGAAATGTATCCGTATTGATTGCGGATGCCGATGTGTGCCTAGCTCAGGCGGTGACGCATAACCTTCGCGCAATGGGATTCCAGTCGATTCACCACGTGCGCTCGGCCAGCGATGCGATTACGCATATTCGCAGCCAACAGGTTAGTTTTCTGATTACTGAATGGGATATGAAGGGTAGCAGCGGTATCGAGTTGGTGCGCTACCTGCGTCGATCAGAGGATTCGCCTAATCGCGGGTTGCCAATTATTATGCTGACGGGACATGGCGAATTAGCCGACGTGCAAGCCGCGCGCGATGTGGGCATTACCGAGTTTGTGGTGAAGCCGTTTTCAGCGCAAACGCTCTATAGTCGTATTGAACAAATTGTCGATAATCCTCGCCCTTTTGTGGTGTCAGAAGCCTTTGTGGGACCCGAGCGTCGGCGTCGTGGTGCGCCACCCCCTGGTGTTGCGGATCGACGCGTCAACACACCAATTGCCGCACTTCCTTCGCGCGAGACATTTAGTGCGGTGCCGGGTAACCCACCACTTATCATTGCCGCAGATTATAGCTTGCGTAAGCAAATTAGTGGTAACAAGCCGCTGTCGACACTTATCACGCCCGACATTGTGAAAGAGGCACAAAAGACCATGGATACGATGGCAGATGCCTCACTTGAATGGTTGCGTGAGGATATTACGAATATGCAGCGCGCGTTCGATGCTCTAAAAAAGGTGTATACGGTAACTTCATTCGACTCGATTAAGGAGACTACCCTATCCATCAAAGCGCGCGCAGGCACGTTTGGCTACCGCATGGCAAGCGATGTGGCGCGGCTGTTTTATTTATTCCTGACCACGAATTTTAAAGCCTCCACCCCGCGTCACTTGGTGGTAATCGAAAAGCACGTGCAAGTGTTGACCATTATTTTTGCTCAAAAAATAAGGGAGCGCGAGGGCATCGGAGCCGAGCTATACCTCGAACTCGAGCGGTTGATTGCGGTGAATAGGTAGGCCGCGCTAGCTCGCTTTTTTGAACACCAAGCTGGCATTCGTGCCACCAAAGCCGAAGCTGTTGCTGAGGATGGCGTTTACTTGTTTTTGCTTGGCTTTAAGCGGAACCAAGTCCATCCCTGCGACGGATTCCGATGGAGTTTCTAGGTTGAGCGTGGGTGGCAATACGCCATTGACCATCGCCAGCACTGCAAAAATAGCTTCGACCGAACCAGCGCCGCCCAGTAAATGGCCAATGGCTGATTTAGTGGAGGACATGGAAACATCGACCCCGTCGAACAAGCGGCGCACGGCACCTGCTTCGATTTCATCACCCTTGGGTGTGCTAGTGCCGTGGGCGTTGATGTAGCCAACATCGGCGGGTTTGATGCCCGCATCGTTCAGCGCCATTTGCATGGAGCGGAAGCCACCATCACCATCTTCGCTGGGGCTGGTGATGTGGTAGGCGTCACCACTCATGCCATAGCCGCCAAATTCGGCAAAGATTCTCGCGCCGCGTGCTTTGGCGTGTTCGTATTCTTCGAGCACCACAATGCCTGCACCTTCGCCCATCACGAAGCCATCGCGCCCAATATCCCATGGGCGTGAGGCTTTGGTGGGTGTATCGTTATAGGCGCTCGATAATGCGCGTGCGGCGGAGAAGCCCGCCATGCCAACGCGGCAAATCGCTGCCTCGGACGAACCCGCGACCATCACATCGGCGTCGCCACGGGCGATAATTTTGGCGGCATCGCCAATCGCGTGGGCACCAGTGGAGCAAGCGGTGACAACAGAATGGTTAGGGCCCTTAAGGCCATGTTTGATGGAGACCTGACCCGAAGTAAGGTTGATGAGGCAGGCAGGAATGAAGAACGGCGACACACGGCTTGGGCCGCGCTCTTTCATCATCAATACGGTTTCTTCGATGGCTTGAAGTCCACCGATGCCCGAGCCAATCATGGTGCCTGCACGCACGCGTTTTTCTTCAGTCGTTAGGTCAATGCCGGATTGTTTAATCGCCTCATCCGCTGCCGCCATAGCGAAGTGGATGAAGTGATCCATTTTCTTCTGTTCTTTGGGTTCGATGTAATTATCGAGGTTCAGCTCGCCCGCATTTGTGCCACGAGGCACTTGCCCGGCGATTTTGGTTTTCATGTCGCTCGCATCGAACGCAGTGATGGCGCTTATGCCAGATTCTCCAGCAATCAAACGCTTCCACACATGGTCTACGCCAACACCCAGCGGTGTCACCAAGCCCATACCAGTTACTACAACGCGGCGATTCATAGCCTACTCCCTTAAAACACAAAGCAACCCAACTTATACAAGATGGATTGCTTTGCTATAGTATTATCATCAAATTAAATCAGCGTTATGCTGCGTTTTTCTCGATGAAATCGATCGCATTCGCTACGGTTTGGATTTTTTCCGCTGCGTCATCGGGGATTTCAACGCCGAATTCTTCCTCAAATGCCATAACAAGCTCTACCGTGTCGAGCGAATCCGCGCCCAAATCATCGATGAAGTTGGCTTCGAGGGTTACTTTTGCTTCCTCAACGCCTAGATGTTCAACAACAATCTTCTTCACGCGTGGTGCAATATCAGACATGGTATCCTCATAATTTTGTTAAATCGACACGCTGGCTTCGTTTTTGTTTTTACCCCGCCAGCGCGGGAACGTTTCGCGGCTTTACCATACCTAAATCGAAGTTGGCTAGAGAAAAAAACGGACGGTGGGTAAGCTATTGTCATCAAACTGTCATAAAAGTGTGTTATTTTGCGAATTCGTCGATAGCACGGCAAGACGCTAAAAATAAGCGATGCCAGCCAAGGCGCTCTAAACGGCCGATTATTAACGAATAATTAATTTTTATCGACTAAACTCGGTAAGGTGGCCCACAGTTCGGATCTACGAATAGGATAAGAATATATGACTGAAAGTACAACGAAACTCACCACCATAGTGGATGATAAAACTAATTCCTTCGTGCTCAAAGACCAAGCGGGCTATAGCGCGACCATCCGCGACACAGCTGGTCAAATTGTGCTTCCAACGGCGAAGGGAAAAAGTGCGGAATTTCGTAAGGGTACAGCCCCAGAATTCCGTAATCCGACAGATAACGATGAGTTGACCGCGACCGTGCGTGGCCCTGGCGGCAAGGAAATATGTACCGTACCACTCAACGAAAATAGGGATGGAACGTCGCTTGCATATGCCGCCGCGGGCATGGCTTCGGCTGGTATAGAAGTGCTAAAAGATTTGGGAAAAACCTTGCAGGGCGCCGGCGTCAACGAAACTGGAAGTACCAAGCGCATATCGGCTGAAATTACTGCGCCGAGTAGCACTCTGCCAAACCTCTGCGTTAAAAATACGCAAGGGCAGGGTTTGTAAGCTACACCATCAACAAGCCACCATTGATGTGCAATGTCTGCCCTGTGACATAGCTCGCCCCATCGGACGCTAAATAGACCACGCCAGCAGCCACATCCTCGGGCGTACCAAAGCGCTGCGCGGGGATATTATCGGTAATGCGTTTGGCCTGTTCCTCGTTCAGTTTATCCGTCATCGCGGTTTTAATGAAGCCTGGGGCAACGCAGTTGACGGTGATGCCGCGGCTGCCCACTTCCTGCGCAAGCGATTTGCTCATGCCAATCATGCCCGCCTTGGATGCGCAATAATTCGCTTGGCCGGGGTTGCCCATCACGGCGACGACGGAGGCAATGTTGATGATGCGTCCACTGCGCTGCTTCATGAAGGGCTTCAACACCGCGCGGTTGAGCTGGAAGGTGGATTTGAGATTGATGGCAATCACCGAATCGAAATCCTCGTCCTTCATCCGCATCGCCAACCCATCTTTGGTGACGCCTGCGTTGCACACTAAAATATCCAAACCGCCCAGCGCAGCTTCGGCCGTAGCAGGCAGGGCATCGACCGCCGCCGCATCGGTAAGGTTACAGGGCAGGATTTTAGCCACGCCGCCAAGTTCGACATTGAGCGCTTCGAGCGCCTCGACCCGCGTGCCTGAAATGGCGACGCTGGCGCCAGCGGCAACCAGTGCTTTGGCGATGGCGCCGCCTATGCCGCCTGAGGCGCCAGTGATGAGTGCTTTTTTGCCGGATAGGTTCATGGTGTTCTCCTCTAAATATCGCCCCGTTCCTACAAACCCGAACGGCAATTGTCACGCAATTGTCATGAGGGTGTCATAAATCCTTAACCAAGTGGCTGTATTATTTGGTTCTATGGCAAAGACATTGAGAGAGTACATAGACATATCTGCTCAGAAGGATGCAGACCTGTTTCGCCGTTTAGTGGCCAATTCAGCAAATGGTCACATGGCCTTAACAACGCTCATGCAGCATCTTGCGGCACCGCATGCTGAGCAAAAAGTTCGTACTCATGTTATCACGAGAGCAGCACGCATGGGCTGGTGCATGGCCGGTGAAGCTGCCGCTAATATGCCTAGCGATATAAAGGAAAAGTATCCAGATTTACCATGGAGTGCACTTCGAGAGCTGCGCGATCTTTACACACATACTGCCGAGAAGGTGATATCCAAGCCCGATAAGTTTCATGCACGCACTGGACACCTGATTGCTCGCATTGCTCAAACGCCTGACTTGCGAAATAAACTCGAAGCCGCCATTGCTCAGGAAACAGGGCAAGTTAAGTTAGAGTTGCAATATATTCAGCGCGGACTGCGCTATGCGATGGCGCTGAGTCTGCTGACGCAGGGCCAATCGGAATTCGTGACGATTACTGAACATGATCCACGAATACGGGAAATTGCCAATAGTATGCATTGCCCCGCAGCATACCTACCCATCCTTATCGCCAATGGCTGTGGTCGCATGACTTTGCTGGAAACTGGCGACATCCTGAATGCAACGTCACTTTTTCTAGAATCGAATAATATATCGCGCTCCATTCCCTCTGCCATGCGAAACCTGCGCAATAAAATTGCTCATTTTAAAGATTTTCGTAAAACCAACGATGGGCACATGGAACAAGCCGATACGCATGCATACTTCTCTGCGCTTGATGTGCTGTCTGGCTTATCGAATGCACTGGGCTCTGATTATGAGCATCAAGGCTATGTGTTCAATCCCGCGCCGATTGGTAAAAAATATTACAGCGACTTGACCCAAAATTTGAAGCCTGAGGCTATTGCTTACCTCGACACCGTGGTTGAGCGGTTGACAGCGGTTACTCCGCCAAACACAAAACTTGAACAGGCAACGATTATAGCCGCCTCAAATTTACTCGCAGAGCATTCCTTAGCACATGCTACGGCAGTCATCGACGCCGTACTAGAGCACCGAACCAGCATGACACAGCGTGACGCAACCGGAGCTCTTCACCCACCGCCGTTCGCACTCAAACATGGCATTCGTGAACTGATGAGCGACATTCAAACGCGCTGTACGCGCAACCATGAGCGTGCGCTTATCTAAGCCACCTTCGCCCAGCTCTCCACATCCTTAGGCCCGCTGATATTGACGACGGCAATTGTCACGCAAATGTCATGAGGGTGTCATCAAACTGTCATGAAAGGGATGTAGGGATGCATCATCAAAACTAACAAGTGGAGAAATTATATGGTTAAGCGTATTGAGACAAAACCTGCGGATATGACCGAAGAGCAGCGCAGTGCAGCGGTTGATAAATTCAAGCTCTGCTTAAAAGAAGCCGCAGCAGTCGCACGAGATCTGAGTGCAGTGTTAACACCTACTGTGCCGTTAACCGGTGGTGGGGATAAGGAGTTACAGAAAATGCAGCTCGATATAACTGCTGGCATGCTTATACGCATCGGCCAACCAGCGGTTACTCATAACGATGGCCTGCATTTGCTTCCTTCGGAGCAGCTAAAAATACCAAAAGCTGTATACGATGATTGTATGGGTCGTAAACGCTAAGCCGCCTTACTGTAGCTCTCCACATCCTCAGGCCCGCTGATATTGACGACCGCAATTTCGGGCGCGATGCGTTTGATGAGGCCGGCGAGGACATTGCCGTGGCCGATTTCGATGATGCGGGTGACGCCGAGGCGCTGCATGCGCTCCACACTATCCACCCAGCGCACCATGCCTGTTACTTGCTGCACCAGCAGCTCCTTGATGAAGGCAGGGTCGCTCACGCGCTCGGCCGTGACGTTGGCAATGAGGGGCACCAGCGGTGCTTGCAAATTGCAGGCGCTCAGCGCCTCTTGCATCACCAATGCGGCAGGGGCCATGAGGCTGCAATGGAAGGGGGCGGAGACGGAGAGGGGCAGGGCGCGCTTGGCGCCTTTTTCTTTGGCTACTTCGATCGCTACTTCCATGCCGCGTGTGGAACCTGAGAGCACAATCTGGTTGGTGGAGTTGTGATTCGCGATTTCGATAATTTCGCCCGCCGCGCGGTTGCGTGCTTCGATGACGATGGCTTCCACTACCTCAAGCTCGGGCCCAATGACGGCGACCATGCCGCCACGCCCTGCGGGCACCGCCGCTTGCATGGCATTACCGCGAATACGCAACAGGCGCGCGGCCTCGGCGATTGAGAGGGAGCCAGCAGCAGTTAATGCGGAATATTCACCCAGCGAGTGTCCCGCGACGCACACCGCGCCCGCAGGCAGTGCAAAACCCAATTGCTTCTCCATCACCCGATAGGCGGCCAGCGACACGGCCATAATGGCGGGCTGGGCGTTTTGGGTGGCGGTGAGGTCGGCCTCGGGGCCATCCTTCATGAGGGCGGAGAGTTTGAAGGAAAGCGCATCATCCACCTGCTGGAACACCTCGCGCGCCTCAGGGAACGTGGCGGCAAGGGTTTGGCCCATGCCAATGGCTTGGGAGCCTTGGCCAGGGAAGACGAGTGCGGTGGTCATAGTTTATCTCCTTCGTGCGTATTAAAACGCCCCATTGTGGATGGCAATGGGGCGTTGTTTAGTGGATTTGGCCTGTCTTGGGCAAGGGGATTATAGATCAGGCGCTTGGCCTTCGGCTTTCGGCGAAATGGGCGCATGCTCCTTCTCGCCTGTAACTTTTGGTAAGGGTGGTGTGGTTAAAACAGGAGGCTCTGCCGCTCCTTCAGCGATATCTCCCAAATCAAAATCGTCGTAGTGGTCTACAGCATCGGCAACTTTTTGAGCGCGCGCTTCGAAGGACGTATCTGCTCGTTTATCTGCGAGTGGTACTACCTTGCCCATTTACAGCTCCTGAATCATATTTTTACTAGGTATATCATGCGAATACCGCCTTTGAATATGAAGGTTTTGTTAAGATTTTCTGCCCCAATCGCGTTTCCCCTTGCCAAACCCCACCCCAGCCCCTATAAGCCCCGCTCCCTCCGGTGGAGGGCGTTAATTCACAGGTTGTTGGGGTAGGGTCACATGGGGTGGCCAAATCGACCGCAGCCGTTAATGGGAGAAGTAGTATGGCATTTTACGAATGCACGTTCGTCACGCGCCCCGATTTTTCGAAGGCCGACGTACAAAAACTCACCGACACACTGAGCAAAATCGTTACCGATGGTAAGGGTTCGATCATTAAATCGGAATATTGGGGTCTGCGTCAGCTGGCCTATAAAATCAACAAAATGGCGAAGGGCCACTATACCATGCTCGGTATCGAAGCCAACGCCGCGACGCTCAAAGAGCTCGAGCGCAACATGGGCATCAACGAGGATATCATCCGCACGATGACCGTTCGCGTAGACAGCATGGATGCAACCCCGACCGTGATGCTGCAAAGCAAATCGGGCGATAGCTACGACGCAGCAGCGTAAGGAGAGAGAATATGAACACAGGTTTCAAACCGCGCGGTGAGCGCAGTGAACGCCCAGCTGGTGGCCAAGGCCGCAGCGGTGGCTTTGGTGGTGGCGAAGGCCGCGCACCACGTGGTGAAGGCGCTGAAGGCGCTGAAGGTGGCCGCAAGGTTTTCTTCCGCCGTCGCAAATCGTGCCCGCTGACGGGTCCGAACGCGCCAGCCGTGGATTACAAAGATGTGAAACTGCTTGGCCGTTTCATTTCCGAGCGTGGCAAAATTTTGCCAAGCCGCATCACCGCCGTTTCGGCGAAGAAGCAGCGCGCGCTCAGCCAAGCCATCAAACGCGCACGTAACTTGGCCTTGTTGCCATACGTCGTCCAGAACTAGGAGTACTGATCATGGATGTAATTCTGTTAGAACGCATCAGCCGCCTTGGTTCTGTCGGTGATGTTGTAAAAGTGAAAAACGGCTTCGCGCGCAACTTCCTGTTGCCGCAAAAGAAAGCCCTGCGTGCCACCGACGATAACAAAAAAGTGTTCGAAGGTAAGCGTGCAGTGCTCGAGAAGCAAAACGCCGAAACGAAGGCCGCCGCCGAGAAATTGGCAGCAACGATGCAGAACCTCTCGGTCAGCATCATCCGCCAAGCATCGGAAGACGGCAAGCTGTATGGCTCCGTTGCCGCGCGTGACGTGGAAGTGGCGCTGGCGGAAGCTGGCCACAAAGTGGAGCGTCGCTATATCGACCTCACCACGGCCATCAAGTCGCTCGGCGTGTACGAAGCCGTTGTTAACCTGCACCCAGAAGTGCATGTGAAGGTAAAAGTACAAGTTGCCCGCAACGCCGAAGGCCTGCTCGCGCAGGAACTCGCCGCTAAGGCCGACGATGTCGCCGAAGTGGAAGTTGAAATCGCTGAGGAAGAATCCGAAGCGTAGTCGACGACTACTCTCTAAGAATAGAAAACCCCGCCATCACTGGCGGGGTTTTTTGTTGCCCATAGTTATGCACATCGCTTCAGTCCGCATTGTATGAGTGTTGCCCTTGGCTTTGTGGATTTTTCATGTGCGATGTGTGTAACGCTTTGCGGATGATAGCAGCCACCAAATGTGTTAGTATGGTGGATGGCTACAAACCACCTGATGATGAGTCTTCGCGCATGGCAACTGTTCTCGAACACCCGAACACGAATCAAAAATCGGAGCAGCCTGTGAAGGAAGCGCCGAATAATTTGGAGGCCGAGCAGGCGGTGCTGGGTGCCATCCTCGCCAATAACGAGGCGCTGAACCATGTGGGCAGCTTGGAGCCCGAGGATTTTTATGCGGGCATCCACCAGCGGATTTATAAGGCCATCAAACAATTCAACGATAAGGGGCTGATCGCCAACCCCGTCACCCTGAAGCACCATTTCGCGGGCGCGGAAGGGGTAGAGGATCAATATCTCGCGCGGCTGGTCGCCACCGCCACCTCCATCATCAACATGCATGATTACACCCGCATCATCCGCGACCTTGCAGTCAAGCGCCGCCTGATTGGCATTGGCGAAGGCGCGGTGATCGAGGCATTCAACCCGCAAAGCGAGCATGGTGGTATTTCACTCGTGGAGCAAACCGAACAGCAGCTGTTTAAACTCGCCACTGATGGCGATGGTGAAGGTGGGTTCAAGCCCATCAAGAACGCGCTGGTCGAGGCACTGAACCGCACCGAGAAAGCATTCCAACGCAGTGGTGCGGTGGTGGGGGTCGATACGGGCTTTGTGGAAATGAACCGCATTTTGGGCGGGCTTCACCCTTCGGATTTGTTGATTTTGGCGGGGCGCCCCGCGATGGGTAAAACGGCGCTGGCGACCACCATTGCCTACAACGCCGCGAAGGCGCTGGCGAAGGAGGACGAGGACGCGCATGTGCGCAACGTGAAGCCGCGCTCGGTGGGGTTCTTCTCGCTCGAGATGTCGGGCGAGCAGCTGGCCATGCGTTTGCTGGCTTCGGCTTGCGGCGTGGGTTCGCACAAACTTCAGCGCGGTGATTTAACCCAAGGCGAGTTCCAAAGCCTTGTCGAAAGTTCGAGCAGCATGGCAAGCTTGCCGCTGCATATCGATGATACTCCAGCCCTCACGATTGGTGCATTGCGTAGCCGTGCTCGGCGCTTGAAGCGGGTGCATAATGTGTCGTTGCTCGTCATCGATTACCTGCAGCTGGTGCGGCCATCGTCATCGAACTCGCAAACCAACCGCGTGCAGGAAGTGTCGGAAATTACGCAAGGCTTGAAGGCGATTGCGAAGGAACTCGATATTCCCGTCATCGCGCTGTCGCAGCTGAGTCGTGCGGTGGAAAGCCGTGACGACAAACGCCCACAACTGGCCGATCTGCGTGAATCAGGTTCGATCGAGCAAGATGCCGATATT
The DNA here is from genome assembly GCA_963205305.1 of Pseudomonadota bacterium. Taxonomy (GTDB): domain Bacteria; phylum Pseudomonadota; class Alphaproteobacteria; order Rickettsiales; family UBA3002; genus QFOX01. Next base: position 14,224 of record CAUJIC010000001.1, read on the forward strand.
GTGATGTTTGTGTACCGCGATGAATATTACAAACAGCGCCTGCAGCCGAAAGAAGGCACGCCCGAACACGCCGCGTGGATGGCCGAAATGGCGGCGATTCATGGCGTGGCGGAAGTCATCATCGCTAAGCACCGTAACGGCCCCGTCGATACGGTGAAGCTACAGTTCCAAGGCGAACTCACTCGCTTCCTCGACCTTGCGAAGGATGACCATTTGCCCGAGCAATATTACTAGAACGCTGCCACCAGCGCAACGTAGCGCGCTGCTTTGCCGATGGTGACGAGTACGATAAATAGTACAAAGTTGGTGCGCAAAAATCCTGCGACGAGGGTGAGTGGGTCGCCAATGATGGGCACCCACGAGAACAGCAAACTCCACACCCCAAAGCGCTGGTAATAGCCTGTGGCGCGCGTCAGTGCAGCGGGTTTGACAGGAAACCAGCGGCGATGTTGCAGCGTTAGCAAATAACGCCCCAGCAGCCAGTTGATGCATGCCCCAAGCACATTACCAACCGTGGCCACAAGCACGAGAAGGCTCGCGCTGTAATTGCCGCCCAAATGCAACGCCACCAGCACCGCTTCCGATTGCGCGGGAACTAAGGTGGCGGCGAGTAGTGAAGCAGCAAAAAGTGAAAAAAGTTCCATGGTCCAAGACTCGGTAGTATCAGATTACCGAAATAATTGAGGGTCGATACTGACTGTATGCGCATTCCCGATTGTACCTAGGCGAATGGGTTTGGCTACACGGTCTGCAGGCTGTACGGGATATTGGTCGGCTGGATTTGTTTGCACGTCAAGTGTGTTGATGGTGCGCGCCGGCAAATCTGTGCTGAGTTCACCCGCTAGCTTAGCGTGCACAAAACCGCCACCTGAATGGAATATGGCGCGGTTGTTGAATACAAGCAAATCGCCCTCTTTAATGACGGGGCCTTTGCGTAGATAAGGGGCGCTTTTTAAAACGCTATGCATGGTATCGGTTAAGGCGCCAAGCATCCAATCGTCTTGCCCAGTGACTTGAGTGTGATCGTGATTCAGGCGCGCTAGTAATTGTGCAAAGGGGGCACCAAGAATTTTATATGGCTGGCTACCTTCTTCATCGGCATGAAAATTGGGATTGGTATAGATAATGGGGGCGTAGGTTTTACCATCTTCCCCAGTGCGAGTAAGGCCAAGAGCCTGCGCTTCTTTTGCGCGTTTCGCATCAAAATCTTTGTTAAATGTCATTTCGCGCGCAGTTCGGCCAAGATTACTGGATTGCGCAACTTCGATAGGCCAAATGGGACGCATCAACATTGTTCTTATGTATTCTGGAGTTGCATCAGGCCAGTCGCCCTTCATCATCGCAGACACCTGATCAATGCAATCGTCAACAGTCATGATTTCGGTGTGGCGAGGGTTAACGCCGCCGCGCACCCCAAACAATAATCCAATATTCGCATCATCGACATGAAAGTATGTAGTTCCTTCAGCATCAAATCCAGATCGTTTACGCGTATCTGGGGTATCTTTAATCTCCAACTGTTCTTGATAGGGGCGGGTGACATCGGGGAACATTTTCTGACGAAATGCTTCGCGGATAATAGGGGCAATATCGGTAGCGGTGGGCAGCCCGTGAATCACGATAGCAGGCTTGCCGCCACCATGGATGATACCATCGAGCGCCTCTAGCAATTTGAGTCCTTCGGGCCCGCCCGTTGTTGCTAGAACATTTTCAAGTTTAGCAGCAATCGCTATACGTATGTCGGGCGGTAGGTAATCTTTTGGTGTTAGCTCACGCTCGGGGCGCATCAGCCATTCGGCAATAGGTATGCCATTAATTTTTCGTTCCAGAAACGGCCGTAATTGCTGTTCAAGCTCAGCGCTTGTTTCGGAGGAAAGTGTATATTCAGTCGGTTTCATGGTGTCTACCATAGCATAATTTCATGACAATTTGATGACGGTTATCAGGCAATTTTGCCCTATTTTAGGCACTTCGCGCTTCGTCCTTGCCTAATACGTCCTTCGTCGATACCACCGAAGCATGAGAAAGCTCGTGGCAATAATGAGTGTGGTGCTGGCACTAGCAGTGGGTGCGGGCGGGTATAGCTTCTACCGCTACCATGCCCCGCAAAATCTAGGGCAGACGCGTACGGTGTTTATCGAGCCCAATACGGGGGCACGGGCATTACTGCGCCAATTACAGGGCGAGGCGGTGATTCCGCCGCTGCCTATTATTGCGTTGCCGCTGCTGCTGACAGCAGATTATAAGGCGCTGAAGGCAGGGGAATATGAATTCGCGGTGAATAGTTCGCCTGCCGAAATTATTGCAAAAATTATCCGTGGCGAGGTGGTGGTGCACAAGGTGACCATCCCCGAAGGCTGGACGAACTATCAGGTGACACAAGCCTTGATGGCCGAGCCGCTGTTGACGGGTGAAGTGCCCGCGTTTGCCGAAGGGTCGCTGCTGCCCGATACGATGCATTTTAGGCGGGGCGAATCGCGTGCCAGTGTGGTGGCGCGTATGCAAAAAGCGCAAACGGAGTTGATGAAAAAACTGTGGCCGACACGCGCGGCGAACCTGCCGTATGCCACACCACAAGAAGCGCTGATTATGGCATCCGTCGTGGAGCGTGAAACGGGCGAAGTGGATGAGCGCGCACAAGTGGCGGGGGTGTTTGTGAACCGTTTACGCCTTGGCATGAAATTGCAGACTGACCCCTCCGTGATTTATGGTATCGAGGTGCAGCGCGGCGGGCAACCGATGGGACGTGCGCTCAGCCGCGGCGACCTTGTGCGTGATACGGCGTATAACACCTATACCCGCGTTGGGTTGCCGCCGACACCGATTTGCAATGCTGGCCGCAGGGCGATCGAAGCAGCGCTCGCTCCAGCCGCAACCGATGCGCTGTATTTTGTGGCTACGGGCACGGGCGGCCACCGCTTTGCTGCCACGCTGAAAGAGCACGAGGCCAATGTAGCGGCCTATCGGAAAGCGATGGCAGGAAAATGAACCAACCTGAAACCCCAACCTTTAGTGCCGTGGTGTCGCGCGGGGTGATGTGCCGCTGCCCACAATGCGGTGAAGGCAAGCTCTTCGCGAGCTACTTAAAGCAGGTCGATAGGTGTGCCGTGTGCGGCGAGGCGTTGGGACATATTCGTGCCGATGATGGCCCCGCGTGGCTGACCATTGTACTGTTAGGGCATATCCTCGCCCCGTTTTTGCTGGGCGTGGTGCCCAACCTGACATGGCCTGTGTGGCAGATTATGGGGCTGGTGGTGCCTGCAACCATTGCACTCACACTATTCCTTTTGCCCCTATCGAAGGGCGTGTTCATTGGGGTGCTTTGGCGCATGGAACGCAACGCGGTAAAAAAATAAAGCACCCAGAAATGCCGATAATGCGCGGCGCAGTTGTTTAATGCAGCATGGTTTGTTAGCCTGATTCACGCCAATCAAGGGGGATGCTATGTCAGCAGGAACGGATGACCGACTCGCGCAGATTGAGGCGCGCCTTTTAAAGATTGAGAATTATCTGCGGGCAACATCCATCAAACCTGCGGGGGCGACCAGCGGCGTGGTTCCACCTCAAGCGCCGCCAACGCCCACAACACAACCACAGCCATCAATCGCCGCGCGCGCGCAGGGTAATTGGCTCGGTATGGTGGCCGTTATTTGTTTTGTATTGGCGGCAGGGTTTATCGTGAAGCTTTCGATTGAATCGGGCTGGCTGACGCAAGCGCGCCAAATTGGGTTGGCGGCAATGTTCGGGTTTAGCCTGATTGCGGCGGGCTTCGCGCTCATGAAATCCGACCGCGAATATGCTAGCTTGCTGCCTGGTACGGGTATCATTGTGCTGTACCTTACCACGTTTGCCGCGCACCGTTTTTATGGGCTGATACCGTTTGAAACCGCGATTATGTTGGTTGGGTTGGTCTCGGGGTTTTGCATTTGGCTTTACACGCAAATCAAGCACGATGTGTATGCCGTGACCGCCGCACTGGGCGCCTATCTTTCCCCTGCGATTTTGGGGTTCAATGCCGATGCAGCATTTTCGCTCTATTATTTCCTGCTGTGCTCGGTTGCGTTTGCGGCCATTTCTATTTGGGTGCAGTCGCGCATTCTCACGTTGGTGTCGTCGTACTTGGCGATTCTGATGAGTGCGGCGATTGGCGCTGAGATACACCAAGATATGCTGGTTGCCTGCATCCTCGCGGCGCATTTCTTTGTGTTTACGCTGGGCACCTATGTGTATTCCACGCAAAACCATGCACCACTCAGCGAGCAGGATTCGTGGATATTCCTGCCCGTGCTGCTGCTGTTCTACGCCATGGAGTATCACTTTATCGAGCAGATTCAGGCGGGGCTAGCCCCGTGGATTTCACTCGGCTTTGCGGGTGTCCTTATTGGGCTTTACCTATCGGCCAAAAAATACTTCCCCGACAGCTTGGGCAGTCAGTCGATGGTGTTGGCGTTCACCTCGGTGGTGCTGTTTCACTCCGTTTACCTTGAATTGCTGCCAGCGCATGCAACCCCTTGGTTGTTTGTGCTTATCATGTTGGGGGTGGCATATTCGCCGTTCCAGCGTTCACTCACGCAGCCGAAGGCGGCCTATACGATTCCGTGCCTTGCGGTGGTGGCGATTCTTGTGATTGAATATGGCAACATGCTGTTCCATTTGCTGGATAGCAAAGAAGCATCGTGGCGGCTGGTGTCGCTAGCAGCCTTCGGCAGCCTCTGGGCAGTGATTGTCAACGCGGGCGATCAGCGTGCGGAGAACAAAAAATATGGCCATACACTGCTGGTAGCCGCGCATTTGCTCGCGATTGTGGGCTGTTACCGACTGACCACGGAGATTGGCTCGCTCGCCGTTTCGGCGTCGTGGCTGTTCTATGCGGTGGGCGTGATGGCTTTCGCCTTCAAGCGACAGGACGAGCCCATGGCCAAATCGGCACTATTTGTGCTGGGCTTTGCGGCGGGTAAGGCACTGCTCTATGATGCGGCTTCGGCACCCACGGTGGTGCGTATCGGTTGCTTGTTGCTTACAGGCGCGGTGCTTTATGGCTGTGGCTTGCTGATGCGAAAAATTGCCCATTGGAAAGTTGAGCGTACCGTATAGTTAGCGCTTTTTCAAATCAAGGCTGACTGAGTTGATGCAGTAGCGCAGGCCTGTGGTCTCGGCGGGGCCATCGGGGAAGACGTGGCCGAGATGGGCATCGCAGCGCGCACAGGTGATTTCGGTGCGGATCATGCCGTGAGTGGTATCGCGGTGCTCCGCCACGGTGGTTTGGTTGAGTGGCGCATCGAAGCTTGGCCAACCGCAGCCCGAATGGAATTTGTTATCGCTGGCAAATAACGGCGCACCGCAACAGGCGCAGGTGTAAGTTCCCGCATCGGTAGTATCGGTATAGATGCCCGTGAAGGGACGCTCGGTACCCTTCTGCCGGGCAACACGGTAGAGGTCGGCAGGCAGGGTTTCCGCCCATTCTTTCTCAGATTTTATAAATTTATCAGTCATTTATGCCCTTTCGCCACAGCTGTGGCAAACTTATCACAGTCGTGGTTTCTTCGCCGATTGCTGGGGGTTACCGTCATTGAATGTTTGCATCTTAAACCGCGATTCGCCAGATATAACCCCGATGCATCGCCTTCGCAAGTGGCGGACGTGATGTAGCGGTTCACCTATTCATAGCTTAAGGACATCATCATGAAAGCTCTTAAAACATCGACGATTCTGGCAGCTGCAAGCGTGCTGTTTCTCGCAGCATCGGCAAGCGCTGGCACTATCTTTAAAGAATCAGTAAAAACTGCAGGCGGCCCATCGGTTGTTACCAAAAATGGCGACTGCGTTATCACCAAATGGGATTCGACCAGCGGTGAGTGCGCCGATAGCGAATTGCGTACGGTTTACTTCAACTTCAACAGCTCGGTTCTGACCCCAGCTGCTAAAACCAAGCTGAACCAACTGGCTGCTGCGCTCAAAACGAGCAACGTATCGTCGGTTAAAATCGTTGGCTTCGCTGACGAAATCGGCAGCGATGGCTACAACATGCGTCTCAGCCAAAAACGCGCGAATGCAGTTGCTGCATACCTGCGTGGTAAAGGCCTGAAAGTGGTTGGCAAATCGGAAGTTCGTGGCTTGGGTGAAACCTCGTCGCAATCCGAGTGTGCAGATACGACCGGTAAAGCGAAACAGGCGTGCCTGTGGCGCGACCGTCGCGTAGAAGTAGAAGTTGTAAACTAAGCAACTTCGCCTTCAACGGCATCGAGATGAAAAGGGCGGCCAGTTGGTCGCCCTTTTTTTGATCAGCGCTCAGCTGATGGCGCGTTGACGAACCCCTTCAATTCACGCAAGCGTTCGACCAGTACATGCGGCGGGTCATCGAGGCTAATGGCTTGAGTACTGCAAGTGTGTCCGAAGACGGGTTTGTATGATGTGCCGCTATTATCTGGTGCAGCGAAGCGGTATGGTTGCACTATCGATGAGCCTTGCTTAAAGCACTCACCGATTAGAGCCTTATCCGCTTGGATAACCATATCCACTAAAGCTTCGAAGGCTTTATCGTATGTGACCATAGTGTCTTGCGGCACATACGTAGCAATTTCACCGCGCAGAATTTGGTGTGCACCTTCAAGGCACATATAAGCCGGTCTACCGACATCGGCGCACCGGAATCTTCCATGGAGTTGGTCAATGAGTTCTAACGAATGTGTTTCCTCATTCACAAAAATGTTGCCAAAACTAAGGTCAGGTTCGAAACCAGCCATGTGAAATTGTATGGCCTGCCTAAGAAGGCCTATAAGAGGGTTTGTGCCTGATTTTTCCTGCATACCTATTAGCAAGTTATAAAGCGCTCTGCTTTTTTCTTCTCTTGGGTGCTGTGATAATAGTTTATTCAGTGGTGTTCCGTGATGTTTCAGCAAAATGCCAATTTGGTCGGGTTGCTCTACACTTCCTGATTGAAGTAATGCCTGACCAGCATTGACGCCCAACAGTAGGTGCTGAGGAGAATATAGTGAGGATGTGTTCTCTAGATCCTTTAAGCTATATCGCACCCGAAGAACTACATCATCTAGCCCCAGTTTTGTTGGAAAGGGATATACCCTTGCACTGCTACCCCATCCAATCGATTTGCTGTAATCGTTGGTCGCCGCGAGCAGCGCGCGCACGGTCGGGTATTGGGTGTCGATATCCACTGTTTCTGTGTTGTTCATCCCATCAAAATAACACGCAAGTGTTACAGACTTATGACGGTTTTAAAATGTTTCGCGTGTAACATTTTATTTATATTCAGTATCTTGCGGGTTAACCGCCGAGTGGAAATTCTACACCCTTAATGGCACACGCTGCTTGCAGCGTGTTGCGTAGTAGGCAGGCAATGGTCATAGGGCCAACACCACCCGGCACGGGGGTGATGAACTTGGCGAATTCGCTGGCGGCGGCGGTGTCCACGTCTCCAACTAACTTATTCTTGCCATCAGGTGCAACCTGACGGTTGATGCCGACATCGATGACGGTGGCGCCTGGCTTGATCCAGTGGCCCTTCACAAATTCGGGCTTGCCGATGGCCGCAACGAGGATGTCGCCACGGCGCGTTTCCTGCACTAAAAACTCGGTACGCGAATGGCAGATGGTGACCGTGCAGGATTCTTTCAGCAGTAACTGCGCCATGGGCTTGCCGACAATGTTGCTGCGGCCAAGGATGACGGCATGTTTGCCGGCCAAGCTGCCCAGCTTATCTTTCAGCAGTAACAAGCACCCTAAGGGTGTGCAGGGGACGAGGCCATCCTGCCCGACGGCGAGCTTGCCTGCGTTGATGACATGAAAGCCGTCGACATCTTTCATCGGATCGATGGCGTTGATGACAGCCTGTGAATCCATATGCGAAGGCAGCGGGAGCTGGACGAGGATGCCATGGACGTTGCTATCGGCGTTGTAACGCGCGATATGGGCGAGGAGTTCATCCTGCGTGGTGGTGGCGGGCAAAATGGTCTCGAATGATGCGAT
>CAUJIC010000002.1 GCA_963205305.1 Pseudomonadota bacterium
GGGCAGCGGCGGCGGCCATGCCGAAAAAGGTGAGGCGATTGTGGCGCGTATTGCGATGCGGTTGGGCTTAACCGCCGCGCAAGGTGAGCTGGCGGGGTGGCTGGTGAAAAGCCACCTGATGCTGAGCGAAACTGCGTTCAAGCGCGATTTGGATGACCCCAAAACCATCGCCGATTTTGTGGCCGAAGTGCAATCGCCCGAGCGCTTGCGCCTGTTACTGCTGCTGACGGTAGCCGATATCAAGGCCGTTGGCCCAACGATTTGGAACCGCTGGAAAGGTGGGTTGATGCGCGACCTATACCACCGCGCCGTGGTGCATATGGGGGTTGGTATTAGTGATGTGGCGCCCGAACGCACCGTGCGCGATATGCTGCTCGCACCCATGCCGCCCACGCAAAAAAATATCGCGCAGAAATTCATGGATGAGCAACTGCCGAGCAGTTGGTGGGTGCGCCCGCGTGAGGAACAGCTGGCCTGCATCAACGCCTATGCGCTGTGGCAGGAAAACCCGGGCGAGGTGGCCTTGGTCGTTACGCATGATAGTTTCCGTGGCGTGAGCGAAATCACCTGCTGCATCGAATACACGCCGACGCTGTTTCGTAACCTTGCGGGGGTGATGGCGTGGATTGGCGCGAGCATTGTTTCGGCGCGTAGTATGGTGCTACCCAGCGGGGTGATGATTGCCAATATCGGGATTCAGGATGTGGAGGGTAATAGCTTCGAGAACGAGCCAAAACGCCTGAAACCGCTGAGTGATTTGATTAAGAAAGCGAAGGCGGGGCAACTCGATTTTGCAGCCGAATTGCCCAAGCGCCGCATGCTCTCGCAAGGTCGCGAAGTGGCAGTAGAGCCGTTGGTCTTCATCGATAATCAAGTCAGCGCCACCGCGAGTGTGGTCGAGGTCAACGCGCGCGACAGGCTGGGGCTGTTGTATGATATTCTGGGTGCGCTGGCTCGCTGCCAGTTGCAGGTGGTGACGGCACATATCGCGACCTATGGTAAAAAGGCAGTGGATGTGTTTTATGTGAAAGATGCGTTCGGGATTAAAGTGATCCACTGGAGCAAACTGGAACAGGTGCAGCAGGCGTTGCTTGCTGTGTGCGCCGACGAAGGGAAATAATGAGCGACAAACCAACATGGTTGAGTGAAGCGCCTCTGCAGCAATTATTGGCGGCGACCAAAGCAGCGGGCGGTGAGGCGCGCGCAGTGGGTGGCGCTGTGCGCGATTGGCTGATGGGGATGGAGAGTGCGGATGTGGATGTGGCAAGCACGCTGCCGCCCGAACAAACGATGGAAATTGCTGCGGCGAATAATTGGAAAGCCATCCCGACAGGTATTGACCATGGTACGGTGACCTTGGTGCTGCCCACCCGCGTGGTGGAGGTGACGACCCTGCGTCGCGATATGACGACCGATGGCCGCCGTGCGACGGTGGCCTTTACGGATGATTGGAAGGAAGATGCGGCGCGGCGCGATTTTACCATCAACGCCATGAGTATGGATGCGGATGGCGAAGTCTTCGACTTTTTTAATGGAAGAAAAGATATTGAAGCACAACGCATACGCTTTATTGGCGATGCTGCCGCGCGCATTGCCGAGGATGCTTTGCGGATATTGCGATTTTTTAGATTCCTCGCAACCCATGGCAAACCCCCCGCGGATGTGGATGCGTTGGCAGCCATTGCTGCACATAAAGAAATGCTGCAGCAACTTTCGGGTGAACGCATTGCGAATGAAATGCGTAAATTGCTGGCGGCGGATGCACCCGCTTACAGCTTACGCCTAATGAGCGAGCAGGGCGTAGCGCCGCTGATTTTTGGCCGTAGCATTGAGCCCTCGCGGATGATTCGGTTGCAGTTACTCGAAGGCCAAGCCGATTACCAAACAAGCGTGTGGGCACGCGCGGCGGTGATACTTTCAGCGACGATGGCGGATGCGGAATGGCTCAGCAACCGCTGGAAATTGAGCCGCAGCGAGGCGAAGCAACTGACGCAATTGGTGCAAATGCCTGCGTTTAATCAATCCGCACCGCGCCACTTCCATACGCGTATCATCCGCTTGCATGGCGCGCCTGTGTATCTGGATTGGTTGCTGACCCAAGCCGCGAGTGGGCAGGGGGTGGATGTGGCGCCGTATGTGCAGCTTGCCCACGCATTTGTGCCACCCATTTTCCCCCTCACCGCGAAGGATTTAATGGCGCGTGGCATGGCCGAGGGCAAAGCACTGGGCGACGCATTGAGCGCGCTAGAAACGAAGTGGGAGGAAAGGGATTACCTAATCACGAAAGAAGAGCTACTTGGTCAGTAGACCAAATTGGAGCAACTCAATATTACTCAGCTTCCGCCGTATCGGGGTTGCTGTAGTTTGCGCCATCGGGGTTTTCCTCGAGCGCGTAACCCGCCGAACGCACGGTGCGAATCAAATCGGGCTGTTTACCATCGTAGTTCAGTGCTTTGCGCAGGCGACGGATATGCACATCCACGGTGCGCAGCTCGACATAAATATCGTGACCCCAGACGGAATCGAGCAATTGCTCGCGCGCGAACACGCGGCCTGGGTGCTCCATCAAATGGCGCAGCAGCGAGAATTCGGTAGGCGACAGATGCACGTTGCTGCCATCACGCGTGGCGCTGTGGGCAGTAAGGTCGAGTACGATGCCTGAGAACTCCAGCACTTTCTCGGATAGGCTTGGGCGAATGCGGCGGAACACCGCCTTGATGCGCGAGATGAGTTCGGGTGGGCTGAAGGGCTTCACCATGTAATCATCGGCGCCTGAATCGAGGCCGCGGATGCGGTCGCCCTCTTCGCCACGGGCAGAAAGCATGATGATGGGGGTGTTTTTGACTTCCTGCGTCCAGCGGATGTGCTTGCACACTTCAACGCCGGTCATGCCTGGGAGCATCCAGTCGAGGACGATAATATCGGGGCGGTGTTCTTTCACCATGGTGACGGCTTCCTCGCCATCGCCGGTGGAAATAACGGCAAAACCCTCTTTCTCGAGGTTATAGCGCAAAAGGGTGACAATCGCGACCTCGTCCTCCACTATCAGGACTTTGGTTTTGGGTTCTTCCTTAGGGTTCGCCATGGTCGTCTCCTAGTTTCGTTTATCTGATGACAGTGCGGCTTGCACGTCAACGGATTTTGCTTCATGTACCTTGGTTATAAACGTAAATCCTTAAAGCATGGTTAAAGCGCCACAAAATCGCGCTTTTACTTTGAATCTGCTTGCAATGGAGCCTCCTCAAAAATGTCATGTATTAAGGTATACACTCATTTTTTCGGTATCCATTGCTGCGCGATTCCTTGTAAAAGCACGATTCGGAGATGCATGTGAGTCAAAAATTACCCCCTAACGTTAAATTAGCCCTCGATTTCACGCCCTTAGCGGTGTTTTTCGTCGCCTATAAGCTAGAAGGCGTGATGGCGGCGACCATTGCCCTGATGGTGGCCACCACCCTCAGCATAGCGATTATTTACCTGAAAGAGCGCACCATCGCCCTTGCGCCCCTTATCACGGGTGGGGTGGTGCTGGTGATGGGGGTGCTGACGGTGTTGCTGAAGGATGAACAGTTCATCAAAATCAAACCCACCATTGTGAACCTTGCCTTCGCCACGATTCTGCTCGGTGGGGTGGTGATTGGTAAGCGCGGCTTGTTGAAATATGTGCTGGATGTGGCGTTTCAACTGACCGATGAGGGCTGGCGCATGCTTTCGGCACGGTGGGGGTTTTTCTTCCTGTTCCTTGCTGGCTTGAACGAATTCATCTGGCGTAGTTTTTCGACCGATTTTTGGGTGAATTTTAAAGTGTTCGGCATGTTCACCCTCACCATCATTTTCGCGGTGAGCCAGATGAAGTTGGTGGAGCGGTTTAAGGCGCCTGAGCAGCCTTAATTAAAGTGCTGGCGCCTTAGTCTGGAATTATTCTTTTTCTATGAGTTCTATTATAACCAATAGTCGGGTCATTGGATTTATGAGCGCATATCAGCTCACTCTCTTTTCTGGTGGTTTCTTCTTTATTGGGGGACTCAAAAAGTATCTCTTTCCTTAGAGTAAAATCCGCTAACTGCTCCTTAGTAAAATCACTTTCTACGGTGTAATTATCCCATGAGCCAAAATATCGCATGGAGTGACCGCTGCCGCCAATATCCTTGCCTATGTAAATCTTGCCGTTTGGAAAAGTGAGTTTGTAAACCACGTACTGATATTTTTTCATAAACGCCTCTCACCACTAAGATTGTGGTTTCGCTTATTATTTCAGCGCCCGCCATGCGATATCTTTTCTGCAAAAACCCTTAGGCCAATCGATTTTTGCAATCGCATCATAGGCGCGTGCGCGTGCCTCGGCGATGGTGCTAGCGCTGGCGATGATGTTGAGCACGCGGCCACCATTGGCCACCATTTCGCCATCTTTTTCCGCCGTGCCTGCGTGGAGGATGCTAACGCCTTCGACCTGCGCTGCCTCCTCTAGCCCACGAATGATGGTGCCTTTTTCATATTCGGCGGGGTAGCCCTTGGCGGCCATGACGACGCAGATGGCGACGTCAGAGGTGAAGGAGAGGTGCTTGGTGTCGATGCTACCTTTCGCGCAGGAGAGTAATAAAGCGGCCAAATCACCCTTGAAGCGGTTGAGCATGACTTGCGTTTCGGGGTCGCCAAAGCGGCTGTTATATTCGATCAGTTTGGGGCCGTCCTTGGTCAGCATGAGGCCCGCGAACAGTACGCCGACATAGGGGATGCCATCGGCAATGAGGCCCTTCATGGTCGGTTCGATGATTTCTTTCATGACGCTCGCGTTCATTTCCTTGGTCATGATGGGCGTGGGGGAATAGGTGCCCATGCCGCCCGTGTTGGGGCCTGTGTCACCATCGCCGACGCGTTTGTGGTCTTGCGCGCTCGCGAATAACGTCGCGGTTTTGCCGTCACAGATAGCAAAGAAGCTTGCCTCTTCGCCTTCCATGAATTCCTCGATCACCACGCGGGCGCCAGCTTCACCAAACGCACCATCGAAGCAATCATCGATGGCATCGACGGCTTCTTTGGGTTTCATCGCCACGGTGACACCCTTGCCCGCAGCTAGGCCATCGGCCTTAATAACAATCGGTGCGCCATGCTCGTAGATATATTCGAACGCGGCGGTGCGGTTATCGAACGTGGCGTAACGCGCGGTGGGGATATTATATTTGTCACAGAGTTTTTTGGTGAAGTCCTTCGATGCCTCGAGCTGCGCGCCCTTGGCGGAGGGGCCGAACACGGGGATGTTGGCGGCGCGTAAATCGTCAGCCAAGCCATCGACCAGCGGTTGTTCGGGGCCAACCACCACAAGGTCAATCGCGTGTTTTTTGCAATAATCAACAATGGCCGCATTGCCCGAGAGCGCTATGCACGGTGCATCTTTGCTGATGCCTGCATTGCCCGTGGCGCAGGTGACTGATGTAACCGAGGCGCTACGTTTCAATGCCTTTACTAGCGCATGCTCACGCCCGCCCGAACCGATCACGAGGATTTTCATATCAACCTTTCGCTGGAATGCTCCTGCAATTCTCTATAAAACCTCTGCATGAGCTTTGTCCATAACCAACCCGAATATTCTGTTTCCGAGATTGCCGGCCATGTGAAGCGCATGGTCGAGGATACGTTCGGCTATGTGCGCGTGCGCGGCGAGCTGAGCAAAGTGGGCGTGAATTCCGCCAGCGGCCATGCCTACATCACCATGAAGGATGACAAAGCGGTGCTCGATGCCGTGTGCTGGAAAGGCACGATGGCCAAGCTGGCGCATAAGCCCGAAGCGGGGATGGAAGTGATTGCCACGGGGCGGCTGACGACTTACCCGGGTGCAAGCAAATACCAGCTTATCATCGAGGCGCTGGAGCCTGCGGGTGTGGGCGCGTTGATGGCGATGCTGGAGAAACGTAAAAAGGAATTGGCGGCGGAAGGATTGTTCGACCCCGCCCGCAAAAAACCCATCCCGTTTTTGCCTGAAACCATCGGCATCATCACCTCGCCCACGGGGGCGGTGATTCGCGATATGCTGCATCGGATTTCTGAGCGCTTCCCGCGCCATGTGCTGCTGTGGCCTGTGCCTGTGCAGGGGCAAGGCGCGGCAGAAAAAATTGCGGCAGCGATTGAGGGGTTTAATGCGATTTCCGTGGGCGATGCCCAGCGGCCTGATGTGATTATTGTGGCGCGTGGTGGTGGCTCGATTGAGGATTTATGGGCATTCAACGAGGAAATTGTGGTGCGCGCGGCGGCAAATTCCACCATTCCGCTCATCTCTGCCGTGGGGCATGAAACAGACACCACGTTGATTGATTATGCTTCGGACAAACGCGCGCCAACACCCACAGGTGCAGCCGAATTTGCGGTGCCTGTGCGCGAGGAATTGCTGACGCGCATGGAGCAACTGCATGCCGCAAAAACAGGTGCGATGCGTAAGTTCATCGCCTTTTTGGCGGAGCGGGTGGAGGGCTTGTCGCGCGGGTTGCCACGCCCGCAGCAATTGGTGGCAGGCATGGAGCAGCAGCTTGATGGGTTGAGCGAGCGCCTTGCAGTGGCATTGCCGCGCAGCTTGCAGCTGCGGCATGAAAAATTGGAGCGCCTTGCGGCTGGCCTAAGCCCGCGCCTGCTGAACGAAATGCTTCTGCGTCAGCAGCAGCGCGTGCAGCATTTAGGGGCGATGCTGGAATCGCTGAATGTGCTTGGGGTGCTGAAACGCGGCTTTGCACTGGTGAAAGATGCCAGCGGCAAGGTTGTGCAATCTGCAGCGATGATGCCTAGTGAAGGCACACTTAGCGTCCAGTTTCATGATGGGGAACGGGTGGTGATGGCTGGCAATGTTGCACCCGTGAGCAGCCCCAAACCGCGCAGCAAAAAAACGGCGGCGCCCCAGCCAAGCTTGTTCGACGATTAGGTGTTACATTGATACGCCGCGCTGAAAAATATCCTTCAACTTGGTCGAGAGTTTGCCCGTAAGCCAGAGTGCGAGCATGATACCGAAAATTACAGGCAGTAGCAGTGGCACAGTATAGGTAAGGAAGCTGGTTTCCGAAATGTGCTGTGTCCACCGCGAGAAGAGTTGGGCGTAGACATCCATCATGTAGAATACTTCGTAGATTTTATCGGCCAGCGGGTGCACCTTAGCGCCTGTGTCGTAGATGATGTAGTTGGCCACCACAACGCCCGCATAGGGCGGACCGAACAGAGTCATCACCAGCAAGAAGGGCGATAAAATAGCCAGTACGAATAGGTTAAATGGGTTCATACCCGTTATGTACAGGAAGGGTGCTAAAAAATCAAGGTACTGGAAGCTTCGCTAGTTTTTCTGCCAAGAATTCGGAAAATTTAGCTGCCTCTTTCAACTGTAGTTCGATGGGCAGAACCTCGATACCCTCGCGCAGTGCGGGCGGCAATTTTACGGCATCCTTAGCGGTGGTAATGAGGCGCGCGCCGCTTTGCTTGGCTTCCTCGATCAGGCGCTCGATCTCGTGCGTGCTGTAGGCATGGTGATCGGCAAAGCCGTGGGTGGCGACAAGGTTAGCGCCAAGCGCGCGCAGCGAATCGAAGAATTTTTCTGGCCGTCCGATGCCTGCAAATGCAATCCATTTCTCAGTGAGTAGGTTTGGGTTGCGTGCTGTAGGTTGAATAGTGGCCATGAAATTTGGCACATTCATGCGCGCGGCAAGCTGGTGGGCATCAGCACCGACGATGATAGCTGCATCCGAGCGCTTGAGTGCGCTTATCAGTGTTTCGCGCAACGGCCCTGCGGGCAGAGTCAAGCCATTGCCGAGGCCAAATGGCCCATCGATGATGAGCAGTGAAATATCTTTGGCAAGGGCATGGTGTTGCAGTGCATCGTCGCACACGAGAATGGTGGCACCTGCGGCAGCCGCCGCCTCGGCCGAGGCAAGGCGGTTGCGCCCAACCCATGTGGGGGCAGCAGCGGCAAGCAGCAACGCTTCATCGCCCACATGCTGCCAATCATCGGTTTCGCTTACGCGATGGGCGTTGATATTTGCGCCACCATAGCCACGGGTGAGGATGTGGGGCGAGTGGCCAAGCGCACGCAGGATGGGAATAAGGGCGATGGCAGTGGGGGTTTTGCCAGCGCCACCCGCTGTAACATTGCCAATCGAGATGACAGGTAGTGGCGCGCGCGTGGGGGTAGTGAAGGCGCGATCCGCCCATGCGCCCGCGCGGTAGAGCAACGACGTAGGTAGCAGTACGGTGCTGATGAGATTACGGGTTTGCCAAAAGCGCGGGGTTCTCATGTGCTACTCCGAGGTAGCAGGCTGGCGCAATGCTGCAAAATAATGCTGCTGGCGCCGCGCGATTGTTCGACGGCGGCAAAGGCCCGCTTGGCCATGGCTTGGCGCGATGGCTCATCAGCCAACAGGCTGCAAACCTGTTGCGAAAGCGAAGCGGCATCGGTAGCGATGCCAATGGCATGGGCTGCAACAAACGGTGCAATAATGCTGGCAAAATTATGCGTATACGGCCCCGTGAGAATGGCCTTGGTGAAGCGCGCCGCCTCGAGCGGATTTTGGCCGCCATGGGGGATAAGCGAGCCGCCCATGAACACAACATCGGCGAGTGTGTAGAAGCTGCCTAGCTCGCCCATGGTATCGGCAAGATAGATGCTGGTGGTGGGGCTGATGGGCTCACTTTTGCTGCGCTGCGCGAGTGCAACATGGGTGCGGCGTAAATCGGCCGCAATCGCATCGCCACGCACTGCATGGCGGGGGATGATGATGGTGAGCAGGTTTGGAAATTGCTGCGCGATGAGCGCATGGGTCTGGGCAATCGTTTGTTCCTCGTTCGCGTGGGTGCTGGCTGCCAGAAAGATGGGTCGGCCTTCAGTTTGGCGCGAGATTTCGGCAATGAGCGCGGGTTGGGTGGGCAGTGGTGCCGCATCGTATTTCAAGTTGCCAACATCGCGTATGTCGCTGCCACCAAGGGCTTTAAGGCGCGTTGCATCATCTGTCGAGCCTGCATAGATGCCGCAGAAACTGTGCAGCACGCTGCGAATGGTGCGCGGCCAGCTCTGCCAGTTGGTGAAGGTTTTTTCCGAGATGCGCGCGTTGATGAGCAGCATAGGAATGTGGCGCTGCTGCGCTTGCCACAGCAATTGTGGCCAAAATTCGGATTCCACCCAGAGTGCTAAATCGGGCTGCCAATGGTTGAGGAAGCGACGCACCGCAGGCGCGGTATCGACAGGGATGAATTGATGGATGACCCGCGCTAAATTTTGCTGCGCGACCAGCGCCGCCGAGGTGACGGTGCCCGTGGTGATGAGCAGGTGGATGTGCGGATGCTCGGCAAGTAGTGCGCGCACCAGTGTGAGGACAGACTGTGTTTCACCCACACTGGCGGCGTGGAGCCACACCACAGGCGCTTCGGGGCGTGGGCGTGTGGCATAGCCAAAGCGTTCGCCCATCCGGAAGGGGTCTTCCTTACCACGGCGGGCGCGACGTTCGAGCCATAGTTTGAGCAGCGGGGTGATGGCCATGCCGACCCCCGAATAGGCACCGCGAATGAGCGCCACGCCACACATTATGCTGCACCGCTTTGCTGGTGGTAAAGCTGGTGCATGGTGCGGTAGACGCCGCTATCCTCGAGCAGTTTCTGATGGGTGCCTTGCGCGGCGATTTTACCGCCATCGAGCACGAGGATGAGGTCGGCCTCTTGTACAGTGGTCAGGCGATGTGCGATGACCAGCGTGGTGCGGTTTTTCATTAATACGGTCAGGGCATCTTGCACCGCGCGCTCGCTGGCCGTATCGAGCGCACTCGTTGCTTCATCGAGCAGCAGGATGGGCGCGTTTTTGAGGATGGCACGGGCGATGGAAATGCGCTGGCGCTGGCCCCCTGAAAGCTTGACGCCCGCAGGGCCGATTTGGGTGCTGTAGCCTTCGGGCATCGCCAAAATAAACTCGTGCGCGTTCGCTTTTTTGGCCGCTTCGATGATGGCATCGTCGCTGGCACCTTGCAGCCCATAGGCAATGTTGGCGCGCACGGAATCGTTGAACAATACAATATCCTGACTGACGAGGGCGAAGGCGCTACGCAAGCTGTTGATGGTCACATCGCGCACATCGGTGCCATCGATGGTGATGCGGCCTGCTTGCACATCGTAAAAGCGCAGCAGCAAATTCATGATGGTGGATTTGCCCGCGCCCGAACTGCCAACGAGCGCCACCGTTTTACCGGCAGGCACGGTGAAGCTTAGGGCCGAAACGCCGCCGCTGCCCTCGTGGTAATGGAAGGTGACCTGCTCGAAATGAATGGCACCATGGGTGACGGTAAGCGGTGTGGCGCCCGCACGGTCGGCGATGATGGGGTGAGTATCGAGCGCGGTGAAGAAGCGTTCGGCGGCGGCCATGCCCGATTGCAGTTGGGTGTTTAGCCCCGCCACAATTTTGACAGGGCGATAGACCATCAGCATGGCGGTGAGGAACGAGAAGAATTCACCCGGAGTGAGTGTGCCGTTGAGCACTTTATAGCCACCGCACCAGATGATGCTCGCCACCGCCACACCGCTGAGCAGCATGACAATAGGGCCCGACGCCGATTGCACGCGTGCCGCGCGCATCATGAGTTTGAACAGTTGGTGAATGGTGCTGCGGGCACGGGTGGACTCGAACTGCTCGCGGCCATAGGCCTTCACCACGCGCACGCCTTGGAAGATGTCGTCCATCTGGGCGGTGAAGTCGCCCATTTGCTCCTGCGTTGCCTGTGCAACTTTGCGCATGCGGCGGCCAAGGCGCGCCACAGGCAGCACTGCAAACAGTAAAATAAACACGGCGATCACCGACATGGTGACGCTTTGCCACAGCATGACGCCAAGCAGAAAAATACCCGATAAACATTCCTTGATGAGGCCGACAATCACTTGGCTGACCGATTGGCGCATCATCATGATGTCGTTCGTCATACGGCTGATGAGGCGGCCTGAGGATTGATCGTGGAAGAGGCTAATGTCCGCGTGCATGAGGTGCTCAAATAAATCGCCCTGCATATCGCTCACCGCGCGCTGGCCGACATAAATCATCGAGAGCGACTGGCCGTAATCGCTTGCGGCCGCGACGAGTGCAATGACAATGAGCAGCAGCGGCAGCAGCATGAGGTAAGTGGTATTTTTGTTGACGAAGATATCATCGAGCACGGGCTGCATGAGGTAGGCTTGGCTGGCTGAAGCAGCAGCGGTGATGACCATGCAAGCGGCGCCAATAATCAGCGCGCGGCGATAGCGCCAGACATAGGTTTTGAGCAAGCGTCTGTAGAGCAGTGCCGAGGGGCTGTTGAACAACAAGGCCATCAGTTCCCCGCAATCGTCATGCGTGGCACGGCCAAAGTTGGCACGTTGGTCGCGTAGGTGAAGGTGAGGTCATTCGCTGCCACGAGGTTTGCATACATCTCGCGCAAATTGCCCGCAATGGTCACTTCGCTGACGGGGTAGGCACGCATGCCTTTTTCTATCCAAAAACCTGACGCACCGACGGAAAAATCGCCCGTAATTAAATTCGTGCCGTGGCCTATGGTTTCGGTGATGTAGAAGCCATCGCCCAGTTCGGTGAAAAGTTCATCGGGCGTGTGGGTGCCACCATGGAGGTAGAGATTGCTGGTGGATGGGTGTGGGCTGCTCGCCAAACCGCGCGATGCATGCCCCGTGGTTTTAAGACCAAGCTGGTTGGCCGAGCGCGTATCGAGCACCCAACTTTTCAGCACACCGCCTGCAACAAAATCCATCGCGCTGGCGGCGATGCCCTCGGCGTCGAACGCGCGAGAGGCAAGGCCACGTTTGAGCAGTGGGTCATCGGTGATGCGGATGCTATCGGAGAAAATTTTTGTGCCTAGCGCATCTTTCAAGAAGCTGGTGCCACGGGTGATGCTACTTCCCGAAATAGCGCTCGCGAAGGCGCTTAGCAGTTGGCGACCCGCCCGTGGCTCGAAATAGATGGTGGCCGTTTGTGAGGCGATTTTGCGCGGATTCATGCGCTCAATCGTGCGCTTTGCAGCCGTTTGTCCAATGGATTCGGGCGTGGGCAAATCGCCGTGATGGGTCACATAGGCATAGTCGTAATCGCGTTGCATGGCATCACCGCTGCCTGCAATCATCGAGGCGGAAATGGCGTAGCGCGCGGAGTTATAGGCGCCCTCGAATCCATGGCTGGTGACAAGGGCAATGGTGTGGCGGCTGGCGCTGGCATCGCCGCCTTCGCTGTTGGTGATGCCTTGAGTGGCGCGCCCTGCTGCTTCCGCCGTGCGCGCTTGCGCTTGCAGGTCGCTCATGCTTGGCAGGTACTCATCCGCGGCCTCGAGCGGGGTGAAATGCTTGGCAAGCAGCGCGCTATCGGCCAGTTTGGAATAGGGGTCGGCGGGTGCGGCGCGGGCAATGGCCACCGCATTGGCCGCAAGGCTTGCAAGCGCATCGGCCGAAAATTCGCTGGTGGAAAGGGTGGCGCTCGCATCGCCCACAAATACGCGCAGGCCAATACCTGCTGATTCGGCCTGTTCGATGGATTCAGGCTTGCCATTTCGGATACTGGTGCTGAGGTCGCTGCTTGCGAGTGCGAGAGCATCGGCGGCATCGGCCCCTGCTTTTTTGGCAGCAGTGATAGCAGCTTTAGCACGCGTGAGCATGGTGGCGCTATCCATGGTGCTAGCGACCCTTGCTGATGTAAAGTTGATAGAGTGCAATGGCGGCGGCATTGCTGACATTCAGGCTTTCCATGCCGTTACCCATTGGCAGGCGCGCACGTTCGTCGCAGCAATCGGCGGTGAGGCGGCGCATGCCCTTGCCCTCGGCACCGAGCACGACGACGGTTTTCGCAGCGAATTTTAAATCGCTGAACAATGTTTTGCTTTCGCCCTCGAGCCCGATAATCCACCAGCCTGCATCCTTCAGCTCGCGCATGGTGGTGGCAAGATTGGTGACTTGGATGCGCTTCACAATATCAAGCGCGCCGCTGGCGGCTTTGGCCATGGTTGCGGTTTCGGGCGCGGAGTGGTCTTTGGGGTAAATGACGGCAATGGCGTCATACGCTGCGGCGGTACGCATAATGGCGCCGACATTATGTGGGTCGCTCACTTGGTCGAGGATGACCAGCGGACCCTTGGGGTCTTTAATGTTCAAGATATCTTCGATGCGATACGGCTCAAGCGGCTTCACCTCGGCGGCGATACCTTGGTGGACGGCCTCGTTGCCCAAAATGCGATCCAGCTCACGTGGTTCCATAATGTGGGGGTTGGGCAATTTGCGTGCGGGCATTTCCAGTTTTTCGGCAGCGGTGGGGCTTGCAATGATACGCGTCACCACGCGCTCGGGGTTAGCAAGGGCGGCGTTCACCGCGTGCCAGCCATAGACCCAATGGCCACCCGCACCGCCTGTGCCACCAGCGGGCTTTTTGTGGGGTGGGCGTGCATCGTTATAACCACGCGGGGGGTGCCCCGAGGCTTTGGGAGGAAGGGAGGGGCGTTGGTGCTTTTTTGGTGCCATAGCCGCTTCATAGCGCAGGCAGGGCAGACAGGCTAGTGTTTTAACTTAATAATCAGACTTCCCGTGGGTCGGGATGGATAATCACATCGGCGCCCGCAAAGGTGTGTTCGATGGTCTTTTCCAGTCGGTCAACAATGGCGTGCGCCTCACGGAAATTAAGGTTCGCGTCGATATCGATATGCAGCTGGACGAAGGCTTTTGCACCCGAATAACGGGTTTTTAGGTTGTGGTAGCCCTTAATTTCGGGCATCGCGTCGATGATATCCAAAATGGTTTTTTTCTCGTCGTCAGGCATTTCGCGGTCCATGAGGTTGTTGAAAGCGCGCACGCCCAATGGCCATGTAGCGCGAAGCACCAGCACCGCAATGACAATGGCAATCGCCGCATCTGCCCAAATGATGCCGCCCCAGCTACTGAGCACAAACGCCGCTAGCACGCCGAGGTTGAATAGAATATCGCCCACGTAGTGCATCCGGTCAGCGGCGATGACTAGGGATTTGGTGCGGCGCGTAACATAGGTTTGAAACAGCACAAGTGCGGTGGTGAGCACCATGCCCAGCACGCTCACGCCGATACCAAGTTCGGGATTGCTGAGTACAATATGCGGGTTCGATAAGCGTTCGGCGGATTGGAGGATGATCATGGCCATGGCCGCGAAAATAAAGGCACACTGGGCAAGACCCGCGATATCCTCGATGCTGGTATGGCCAAAGCGGTGGTCGTCATCCGCTGGTTTGAGTGCATAGCGTACCGCCATCATGTTGACGATGGACATGAGCACGTCGAACACAGAATCGGTGAAGGAGGAGAGCATGGCGAGCGAATCGGTGCGCCACCAAGCAAACAGTTTTGCGAGTAGCAATACGGTAGCCACCGCAACCGAAGCATAGGAGGCAAGGTGCATCAACCGCGCGAGGTGGGCTGGTAGGCCTGCTGTTGCCGCCGCGATATCGATGGGCGCGTGGTTATGGCCGTGATGGTGGTGGGCGTGTTGCATAAGCGCCTACATAGCGGCAAATAATGCAAAAAACAAAGTGAAAGAAAATTTGCTTTTTTACGTACCATACCGAATAGTATAGTGGCGGTAGGCTAAGCAATAAAACAATTCCCATACAACGAGGTTTTATGTCGATAAAGCGCTGCACTTCCAGTTTGTCATTTCGCTTGCAGGCAACGGCAATTTTTCTCTCGTTTGTGGGGGTGGTGTTTGGGTACAAATCCTACTTGCACGTAAAAAAGGAATTTGGCCTTGAGGTGGCGCAGGCATTTCACCACGATTTTATGTTGCAGATTGCCGTTGCTGTGGTGGTCAATATATTGGTGGCAATTGTGTTGTACCAAATCACCACGAAGCCGATTAAGCGCCTAAGCGAAGTCATGCGTAAGCTGACCGATGGCGATTTAAACGCCGTGGTGCCGTATGTGAGCCAATCGACCGAGATTGGTGGCATGGCCCGCAAAGTGGATATCTTCAAAAAGAACGGCCTCGAAAAAGTAGCGCTGGAGGCGCGCCAAAAAGAAGCGGAATTACAGGCGCGCGCTGATAAGAAAAAGGCGATGGATGAACTGGCGAATCGCTTCGAGTTTCAGGTACAGGTGATTATTGATGAAGTGGTTGCCGAAGTGGCCAAAGTCAAAACCCTCTCGGAGCAGATGAACGGTGCGATTGAGGGCAGTAGCCACAAAACGAATGCTGCCGCCGAAGCGGTAGATTACACCGCGCGCAATGTGAACACGGTGGCAAGTGCAGCGGAACAAATGTCGGCCAGCGTACGCGAGGTGGCCGGGCAAATCCAGAAATCAGGCCAATCGGTGAAAGACGCGGTATCAGCCAACCAGACAGCCAATGAAGTGGCAAATATGCTGGGTTCTGCTGCCAATAAAATTGGCGAAATTGTAACACTGATTCAATCTATCGCAGGGCAGATTAACCTACTGGCGCTCAACGCGACCATTGAATCGGCGCGCGCGGGCGAGGCAGGCAAAGGCTTTGCCGTGGTGGCGAACGAAGTGAAAAATCTTGCCGCGCAAACGGGCAAGGCAACGGATGAAATTTCAGGGCAGGTCGATAATATTCAGGACGTGGCGAAGCAGGTGATGGCTGCACTTGCCACCATCAGCAAATCGATTGTGCAGGTTGATTCCTATTCGACGTCGATTGCATCGGCCATTAACCAGCAAAGCGCCGCGACCGATGAAATTGCCCAGAATATTGCAGGCGTGGCAACCCGTACACAGCAAGTCTCGACCGATATTTCGGATGTGAGCGCGGCATCGAGCACGGCGCTGGCCTGCTCGTCGAGCACCATGAGTGCCGTGGATGTGCTTGAGTCTAACACCACGCGTCTGAATCAGGCGATGGAATCGTTCCTAAAAGACGTCCGCGCCGCTTAGCCCATTCTGTCGGCGAATCTGCTTGCAACAAAGCTTATGCGGGTTGCTGCTGTGTGAGGCAGTGAATGGTGCCAAGACCCCACACTAAATCGCGCGCATAGATAGGCACAATGCTGCGGGTGGGAAAACATTTTTCGAGCGCGGCGCAGGCTACGTGGTCGGCGGGGTCGTTAAACACGGGCACGAGCACCACTTTGTTGCAGATGAGGAAATTGGCGTAGCTTGCCGGCAGGCGTTGACCCTCGAACAGTACAGGGCGCGGCATAGGCAGCTCGGTCACGTTGAGGGTGGTACGGCCAAGGCGGGTGCGGTTGCTGGCCAGAATGGCGGCGTTGGCATCGGTGCTGTCGGTTTCGATGGCGGTGACGACATGGCCTGCGGCGACAAAGCGGGTGATGTCATCGACATGGCCGTGGGTGTCATCGCCCACGATGCCAGCATCGAGCCAGATGGTGTTGGGCGCGCCTAGATAGGTCGCGAAAATTTCCTCGTAATCGGCGCGGCTGAAGCCTTTGTTCCGCACTTGGCTATCGGATAGCAGCCATTCCTCGGTGACGATGACCGACCCTGCACCATCGACCTCGATGCCGCCACCTTCGAGCGTGACAGGCTTGCCTTTGTGCATAGGGGTGATGGTGTCGTGCTTGGTAAAAGTTGTTATTTGTGGTGGCACCGCATTATCGAGTTTGTGGTTGGCGTATTTCGCCCAGCCGTTGAATTTCCAATCGAGTGCCACGAGCTTGTTCTCGGCATTTTTCACCCAGATAGGCCCGCAATCACGCAGCCAGCCGCGGTTGGTTTTGATTTCGATGATGTCGACCAAGGCGAGTGTGGCGCCTGCCCGGTCGAGCATGTTCATGGCTTCGCTGCGCGCGCCCGCGTCCTTCACCAGCAACCCCACGCGCTGCCCGCTTGCGGTGATGACCCGCACCATTTCGGCGAACACCCACGGCACGGGCGCAAATTTGCCTGGCCAATCGGCGCGTGCGTGCGGCCAGCTAAGCCAGATGCGTTCTTGCGGTGCCCATTCGGGCGGCATTTTGAATTGGGTTGTCATTAGTTGGCTAGTATCTCATTCTGCCAATGGCGGGTAGCAAAATTTTTGCTATCGCTTGTTTGGCGTGCTCGTTCTACTGAATTTATCAAGTGCTTCACGCCAGCCCCCCTGGGATGATAGTGTTCTACCCAGCGAACCTTGCTTACAAGCGGCTACTGCCGAAGTGACCAGGGTTGAGAGTTGTCGCGCTTCATCTCCTTGAAAACTACCGCGCTCGGTTATTGTGTTTGCCAGCGAGGCTAGCTCTCCTAAATTGCCAACTTGAAACTCGTACCGATAATGAGGAAGCATTTTCTTCTCCTCGTGTATTATTTTACTGTTTCCGTTAGTTGGGAGCATCATAATCGTTTTACGGTGATCAAAATCCGCAGAATAGCCATGGTCTATAACGATACCATTCGCAGCTTTGTACATCTCGATGGATACGCTTTTTCTGTCCCCCACCGAAAAAGACGCCTGTGCAACTGTTGGGTCAGCCATAGAAATTTACCGTATTAATCTGTTTCGATTTAGTTGCTCGCATCAGGGTGTTGCAGAAGTTTGCCGTACGCGTCGATTCTTCTATCACGGAAATACGGCCAGTATTGGCGTTGTTTCTCAACCTTGGCGGGGTTGATAACCGCCGTAAGCACGCCTTCGAATTTCTCATCCACGTTTTCGATATAGCGTCCTGACGTATCGCAAATGAAGCTGTGGCCGAAGAACTCGAGTGCGCCGCCGTCGGTTTCAGGTTCAAGCCCGATGCGGTTGGGGGCAGCGATGAAGATGTTGTTCGCCACCGCATGGCCACGCATGACGGTTTGCCATTTGTTCCATTGCTCCTCGCCATACTCGGCCTTTTCGGCGGGGTGCCAGCCAATGGCGGTGGGGTAGAAAATCACGCTCGCACCCTGCATAGCGGTCAGGCGCGCTGCTTCGGGGAACCATTGATCCCAGCAGATCAGAACGCCGATGCGGCCAAATTTCGTATCGAAATTTTTGAAGCCCAAATCCCCTGGGGTGAAGTAGAATTTCTCGTAAAAGCGTGGATCATCGGGGATGTGCATTTTGCGGTACATGCCCAAATCGGTACCATCGGCATCGAACACCACGGCGGTGTTGTGATACATGCCCGCGGTGCGCCGCTCGAACAGGCTGGCCACAATCACCATGCCCAGCTCCTTCGCGAGGGCTTGCATTTTTAGGTAGGTTGGGCCGTTTGGTATCGCCTCGGCGAGGTTGAAATAATCGTGGTTTTCGCTCTGGCAGAAATAATAGCTGGCGAACAGTTCGGGCAGGCATGCTACTTGCACGCCTTTGGCCTTCGCTTCGCGCAGCAATTCCTCGGCGCGCTTCACGTTTGCCTCAGGCGCGGCCTGCATGCTCATTTGAATAATGCCAATGGTGAAGGGGGCGTTGGCCATTTAGGGTCTCCGAGCTTAGTGCTTAGGGTTGGTGGGTAAGGGTGCGGCGGTGCCCGTCGCACGGGATTCAGCTTTACTAATCTTCTCTAAGGTTGTCATCAGCTTGGGCATGATTTGTTCGAGCGACATGTTGTTGATACTGTACTCGCCATCGCCCTTGGCGGCGAGACCAAAGACAACATCGCCCGTAGCGGGATTCTTTGCACCAATCTCGGCGATGGCTTCGTTGATGCTGGGCAGCAAGTGTTCACTGACGGGCCGCTGTGGTTGTTTGGGGTCGATGATGTAGGACATCTCCTCCACGGCTTTGGCTGTCTCGAAGAGATCTGCGGTCAAGTTGTCGCAGCGCTTGCACAGCAGGTTTATATCTAGCGAGGGCTCGTAGCCGCGAAGATGTGCGACCATGCCTTTGACTTCGATACCCCAGCGGGCGTGGTTGAAGTTGAGGGCATTGATGGTGAGGTGCTCGTTGGGCTTGGGCAGCAGATTGGGGTTTGTTTCTGCTTGCTCGTCTGTCTCAGCAGGAGGTTCGATATTGGTAGCTGCCCAACTAGCGGCGATGTTCGCTGCATCTGTATTAGCGGGGATGCTGCCATCGATATCGATGGTAAGCGTGACCGGGCCAAGGGTGGAAAGTGTTGGTAGTGCGGCCATCAGTTTTTGCTTGAGGGCGTCATGGTTGATGCCGGTTTTAGGGATATCTGCCAACTGCAACAATGCTGCGCCAAGGTCAGAATCGGGCGTGAGTGCGTCGATGGCTGTTTGCATTTCTTGTGCAGCGGCGGGCGCGACATCCAATTTGGCATCGAGCTTCACGTTGGCTGTGTTCAGGTTATTCACTTCCTTAAGCACCACACTGAGTGGCAACTGCAGATGGAAGAAATTATTCTTCAGCGAGAAAGTGGGCACATGGATAAATGCGTTCGACATTGGGCCAGTGGTTTGGGGTATATTCACCTTCATTTCGAGCGCCAAATCCTGCTTGCCCGCACGCGAGGCAGAGAAGGGCAACTGCTCATCCCACGTGATTTCTGGTAATTGCATGGCGCGCACCATGCGGCGCATCACAGGGCCGTATTCACTCGTAACCTCGGTGCCATTGAAAGCGAGGTTGAGCTCAAAATCGAGAAGGGCTGGCGTACTGCGGTTCGTAAGGGCAAAGTGGCTTTCATTCTGCGAGTAGATAGTGGCATTGCTATCAGCATCTTTAATCGCCAGCGGGCTTATGGATAGGGTGAGCACCCCAATATCACGCAATGCATTTTGTACGGCGAAGTTATCGTCGAGGTTAAGTGTGTTCCATTTCGTGAACGCCTCACGGTTTTTAGCAGTCATCAACAGCTCGATATGCGATGGCTGCGATGACAGGGTTACATTCTCTGCACCCGATTTCACCTGCATGGTGCCCGCGCCGTCGTTCACCACGCGGTAGCTGTGGTTCAGGTAATCGGTGATGATGGTGATGCTGCCGGTGCGTTTCCACACCCCATCAATCGCTGGATGGCCTTTATCATCGGCAGGAATATTCACCGTCAGTACGGGGTTGACGACGCGCACGCCCACGGTAGGAAATGTGCTGCGCGCAAGGCTGTCATAGGTTAGTTTCAGAGTGCCGTTCTGGGGCAAGGCTTTGGCGTTCAGCTTGGCAATGAGCGTTTCCGTGTGGCTGATTGTGTTGCCGCTCATCACAAACCATGCACCGCCTACGACGAGAAGGCCAGTGCCCAGACCCGCGGCTACTATCCGTGTGATTGTTTTTTTCATAAAACCGTCGACCCAAAAAATGCGCTGCCAAACCTCATAGCGGTGATGATTCACATTGTCAGCGTTTTTGTGGTGCTTTAGGGTGAAGGGCAACGCACCCATAGCTCAACTGGATAGAGCACTCGCCTTCTAAGCGAGCGGTTGCAGGTTCGAGTCCTGCTGGGTGCGCCACTCTTTCCCCTTTCACGCGTAGGTTCATGGCCGGCAATCTCTACCATCACCTAAGCTTTATGCCCGCTACCGAGGCGTGGGAAATGCCGCCTGTGCTTGAGGAATTAGCGTTGGCGCTAGTAGCAAGCGGCAAGTTACGGATCAGCGCCGACCACACCCGCAATTTCGTGCGCTACGGCACCAGCAACTCCGACCTGACCTTCACCGCGCGGGAATTGACGGATAAAGCGCTTGCCCCTGCCACCCGCGCCCGCGTGGCGCGCCTTGTGGCGCCCGCGCAGGGTGAGCAGGGTGTGGCGGATGTGTGGGCGCACTTGCGCGCCGACCTGAAAAAAGCAGGCGGGGTGGACGAACACAAGGAAATGCAGGTAGCGCGGGTGCTGGTGCAGGCCGCACATGCCGCAGTGATTCAATTACTTATCGCAAGTGGCACCGAGATTTTTGTTTCCTACGCGCACAATGTTGCCGACCTGATGGCGGTGCATGAATGGCAAGGCAATGGGCTGAATAGTGGCCTGCAAGCGACGGATAGTGCGGGTACGGCGGTGTATATTTCCTGCGGGGGTGACCCGTTTTTCGAAGGGGACCAGAAAACCTATACCACCGACGGCTTTCCTGCATTGGCGCGGATGGTGGTCATTGCAGGTCAGGAATTGGGCCATTTCGCCGACCTAAGGCGCACGCCGCGAGGCATCACGGGGCGACATTCCACCGACCCCAACCACAGTCAGCTGCGCGCGAACCCAGTAGCGGCCGAAGCGCGCCTTAGCGATGGGCGGCAGGTGGCAGCGATGTCGGTAGCTTACCAAGCAGCGGGGTTGAAGCGATTGCTCGTGGCAGAAAAACGGGTGGCGTTTTACCATGCACGGTTGCGCTATAGCCCGCAATGGGTGCTTTCTCAAATCTGGAGATTTGGGGTGTGGGTGTGGTTCGTCAAGCAAGTGACTAAGAAGAAATTACCTATAAAGTTTAAACTATTGCCAACCATGCGCTGCGGCCATTTAATCGAGGCATTCGTGGCGGATATGGCCTTCAACCTTGCCCCCGAGGCGGATGTGTACCGCCACCCCGACCCGCTGGTGGAGGAGGCCATTGCGGTAATCGAGGCAGTTGCCCGTGTACCGCAGCAGGAGCATAAATGGGGCGCCGCCGCCGTGACAATTGCGTGGCCACGCTTGCATGGGTTTTACTATCAATCCGTTATCGCCGCCTGTAAGGCGCAGACCAAGGATAATCTCACATCGGATATTATACCATTAAATCAAAAGATTGTGATATATCTTCGCCGCAGGTTTTTGGCCAAACGGGGCTACTATCCGTGAGGGGTGAAAGGGGGGTGTATGCCTGCGCGGCACCCAAAAAACCCTCGAAAAACTGCAAATAAATGCAGAATCGTCATCAAACTGTAACCTTTTACAGGTAAAGTGATAGTAGGAAATAGTACGATTAAGGCCAAGCAAACATGCCCACAAAAAAAGAGATAGAGCAACAAGCGGAATCAGATGCGTTGTACGCACGTGAGGCCGCGCGTCAGGCTCAGGCAGAAAAAGACAAGAAAGAAGAAGCTGATCGGCAGAAGCTGAGCTTCTTTGGTAAAATCTGGGATGTGGTTAGCGATAATTTCTGGCTGATTGCTCTGGCCGTTGTTGCATTCGCGGTGATGGGCCCAGAAAAAATGAAGGATTTGTGGAACAAGGGCACCGAGATGCTTGGGAACTTGTTCGATAAGGGCATCGAGATGCTGCCCGAAAAATGGCAGAGTGGTTTGAATGCTATGCTTGGCCGCGATGTTTCGGGCGCGCTTGCTGAAATGGATATCACCAAAATCCGCGAGACGCTGGCCGAGAAAAAAGTACCCGCCGAGATTATTGCTGTGCTAGCACCCAACAAGGAAACCTTCCAAAGCTTCCTTGATGTCGCACGCAATGCCAATGGCGGTAAAGTCGGTGCGGATGATTTCACCAATGATAAAACCGTGTTCGCACTGCTGACCCAAAAACCCGACATGGCGCGCGCACTTGCCGCTGTGGCGCTGAAAGGTGGCGGTGCCGCCGCAAGCAGCCCTGCTGCCGCAGAAATCAAAGCTTCGCTGAAAGCGATTGTAGCCGATGGCCGCCTTGATGTGCTGCTCAACCCGCCGCACCTTGAGAATACCAAGGCGCTTCTCGGCGCGATGCCCAATGTAGATGCGGGACAACTCGATACCTTGCTCAAGAGCCAAGTGGTCGATGGTAAAGCAACGCCTGCGTTGCGTAAGTTCCTGACCACCATATTATCGCCAAGTGCAAATGGCGCACAGCCTGATGTTGTGGGCGCGGTACAACAATTATCGTCAGAAGTGACACCTGAAACTCGCAAAGTGCTGGTAGATGCCGCCATGCAGGTGAAGCCAAGTGATAGCGCAGAAATTAAAGCCCTGAAAACCAACAATGGCGGCAAGGCGCTGGCTGCTTTACGTGCAAGCTTGGGCGATGAGAAGCTGATGCAGTTTGTGGCGATTCATGCGGGTGGCAATGAACTGGCCGAAATGAAATTTGCGCTTGAGAATCGTGGGGCGCTTGAGGTGTTCCAAAAGGCGGCAGATGTGAAGAAGCTGGGGCCAGAAACCCAAGCGGTGCTGACGCAACTGGCAAGCCTGCCAGCCAATGCCACGGCGCCCTTGCTCGGTGTTATCAAGAACGGCATCAATCCGCTGGATCTGAAGAGGGAGTTGGTTGATAAGGCGCATACCACTTCGGATATGGTGGCGCGGTTGATTACGGATAGCAAGGCACGCGACCTGATTGCCCAAGCGGGTGCAGAGTATGTCGTGCCGCTGATGAAGGCTTTTGCACCCACGAAGGTGCCTTCGACGCTGACACCCACGGCGCTTAACGCAGTGCTTGTGGCCGCCGAAACCATTGGCGCCAGCGAAAGCATGCGCACGCCGAATGGCAAGCGCGATACGTTGCGCGTGGTTAGTGCTATTGCCGATGTATTAGTGAATCATAAACCCGAAGCAATCAGTAAGCTAAAACCTGAGGAATTAGCCGCCTTCTTCAACGATGCCACCAACGCAGGTGCGGTGCGCCAACTGATGGCAACACTTGCGCCGACCTTGCCTAAAGAGCAGGCAGCGATGGCCAATGCATTGCTCGCCCATTGGCAAACCGTGGAGCGTGTGGCCGCCGATAAGGAAGGAGCCCAGTTGTTTATGGCACAGCTTGCCAAGATTGGTAATGCGCCGCAAGCAAAGGCTGGCGTTCTCGGTGGGGCAAGTGAATGGTTGTCGAATACGACAACTGATATTGGCCTTTCGTATGAGCAATTGCGCGGGTCTGTGATTGGTAAGAATGCCGATGAGATTCGTGCTTTGAGGCACGATTTTGAGGTAGCCGCTCATGTGGCCGCTACGCCTGCTACGCCTGCGCAAACGCCAAAGCAGCAGAATTTTCTGCAGAGCCTTGCGGCTGGGTCGCCTCTGCTGCGTTAACCCGCTTGGATGCATGATTCGTGCATCAGTCCTTATCAAATGTAAGCGATGGTTGTTGCGAGGCCTGATTAGGCTTTTATCTGCGTGGGTGGGCATGGTATTATCGGCTGCACCAATCATGCCACAAGGTAACCGCCCCGATGACAGTAAAGCCTACCATTTTTGTGAATATCGCCGCCTACCGCGATGCAGAACTTTATCCCACTGTGAAGGATTTATTCGAGCAAGCAAAATACCCCGACAATCTACATATCGCGATTTGCTGGCAGCATAATGCGCTGCGCGAAGAACCCTTTATGATTGAGGACCGCAAACATCAGGTGAGCGTGATTCAGGTCGATTATAAAAAATCGAAGGGAGCGTGCTGGGCGCGGCACATGATTCAGAAACTTTATAATGGCGAAACCCACTTCCTCCAGATTGATGCCCACTCGCGCCTGATTCGGCATTGGGATGAAGCAATGATCAACGAGTTGGCGCGTTGCCCTTCTGCGAAACCTATTTTATCGACCTACCCGAACCAATACACGCTGCCCAATGAGCTGGGCGCCATGACGGCGTATAAGGTGTTCTTCAAGGAGTTTCACAATCGTATACCGACGTTTGCATCGCGTGCGTGTGAGCCGCATGAACTGCTAGCACCAAGCCCTTCCGCCGTGACCACGGGTGGGTTTGTTTTTGCCAAGGCCGAGGCAATGCTCGAGGTTCCTTATGATCCGTATATTTATTTCATTGGCGAAGAAATCACGATGAGTGCACGCTATTGGACGCATGGATATGATATATTCACGCCTACCCAAGCCATGCTGTTCCATCTCTATGGCACGCCCGATTCGGGCAAGGTTCACCACTGGAGCGACCATGCGGATTGGCACGATAGCTATGAACAATCGTCACGCGCGCGCGTGCAGCACCTGCTGGGGATTGAAGCCGCGACCGAGGCGCGTGCCTTACAGGAAATCGACCAATATGGCTTAGGCCAAGTTCGTACGTTGACTCAGTATGAGGCGTTCGCAGGGGTGAATTTCCGCGAGCAAGTTTTTGAGGATAGTGCCACGCAGGGAACACCGAAGATCGGTTAAGTGGCTGCGCCAGATCTCTATAGCTGACATGTGCCTGCACACAAAAAAGGCGGGAGCAATGCCCCCGCCTTTGATGCGCACTTAGTAGGATGGCCTAGGCGTTTCGTCCGCCATCCTTACCTTTGTTGATAAAGGCTGCTGCCCGTGCCAGCAACGATTGCGGCGAAGCATCCGTTGCTATCTGGGCGACACCCGCATCTTTAGCCACTTGGGCTGCCTGTTCGGCAGTGCCAAGCGTTACGGGTGTTTCACCTTTGATACCTAACGCAGCCAATGGCGGCACTGGCGGTGGTGGCGGAGCAGCAGGCGGATGTTCCTCGCGCTTATCACCATGGCCATCACGAGGTTTCTCATCGCGAGGTTTCTCATCACGAGGTTTCTCATCGCGAGGTTTCTCATCACGAGGTTTCTCATCGCGAGGTTTCTCGTCACGAGGCTTCTCATCGCGAGGTTTCTCATCGCGAGGCTTCTCATCACGAGGCTTCTCATCGCGAGGTTTCTCGTCACGAGGCTTATCGTCACGAGGTTTCTCCGGTGGGCATTCTGTCTCCGGAGGCTTCGTATGAGGAGGCTTCGTCGTCTCCGGAGGTTTCGTCGTCTCAGGAGGCTTCGTGTGAGGAGGCTTCGTTGTCTCCGGTGGGCATTCCGTCTCAGGAGGCTTCGTCGTTACGGGCGGCTTCGTCGTCTCCGGCGGTTGTGTCGTCACGGGTGGCTTCGTTGTCTCCGGCGGTTGTGTCGTTACGGGCGGCTTCGTCGTCTCTGGCGGTTGTGTCGTCACGGGCGGCTTCGTCGTCTCCGGCGGTTGTGTCGTTACGGGCGGCTTCGTTGTCTCCGGCGGTTGTGTCGTCACGGGTGGTGGTTCTGGCGTACGAGGGTCGGGTTTCAGCGCTTTCACTGTGGCGAATAGCACCAGCGCTTTGCGCCACGAAAAACCACCCTCGGCATTGAGTTGGTTCAGTTCGCCCGCGAAATCGCTGGTGAAGGCTTTCAGTTCGGCTTCTTGTTTGGCGGGGTTGTTGTTGCCAGCTACAATTTGCGTGAGGGCGGCCTTAGCGTCGCTGCTCATTTTTGCAAAGAGTTCACCGCCCGCTTTGGCTTCCGCTGCGGTGATGGGTGCTGTAACGCTAGTGGTCAGCACGGGGTCGCTGCTGATGGCAGAAACTAATTGCGACAGTGCAATCTGGCGTGTGTTGGAGAGAATTTCGGTAGGCGTTTTGCTCAGATCAGCGCCGATACTGGCGCCTGCAAGCACCGCATTCGTGCCGCCTGACGCGAGCGCTTGGCCTGAACTGATGGCGCCAAGCGTGGCATTGATAGCATCTTTGGTTGGGCCATCGGGTGCGGCGTTAGCGGCTTGCTGCGTGGCCGTGAGGGCAGCGGTGACACCGCCTGCATTGAGGCCACTGGCGACACTGGCAGCACCAAGTGCTTGCGATGCGGCCTGTTTAGCTTCGCTATCGGGCAAGTGACGTACCGATTCGTTGAGGCCAGTCATGACGGCGCCCACGCCGCCTGCGCCCAGCGATAAGAGTTTGGATGTAGCGCTCACGAGGTCGGCTGTGGTGACGGCTGCATCGTTCGCTTTTGATTTACCATTGAAGAATTCGGATGCTTCCGCACGTGCTTTATCAAGCGCCGCTGGGGTGCTGCCCGCAGCAGTGACGGCAGCCACCTGATCGGTGATGAGGTTGGCAAGACCGCGCGCGGCAGGGCCTTGGTCGCGTCGCATAGCATCTACCTGCGCATCGAGCGCGGCGACAAGTGCGGTATCGTTTTGCTGCGCAGCATTGACACGTGCACCCACGAGCAAGCTCACCGCATCGGCCGGTGCATTGCTGCTAAGGTTTTTCAGTGCAAGCGCGTTGAGCTGCGTTTGGCTGATTTTGGCGGCATCCGCGCTTGTGTAGGAACGGTTATCGATCGCCGATAGCGCCGCCGTGACATAGCGCTCGCCTGCATGGTCGAGGTTTGCCACCATTTGGTTCTTCGCGGTGGCGGTGCCTGCAGTGCCAATGGCGTCGTACACTTTTTGCAAGCTTGCGGTGGTGCCTGCATCCTCGGCGCGGTTGAGGTCGAGGCTGAGGACAATCGCGGTCGACGCAATGCGGCCTGCTTGCTTATTGGGCTCGGACGGCGAAGCAAGTGAAGCTGCCTGCGCATCATGCGCGCGGGTGACAAGCTCGCGGAAGCCTGCCAATACTTCGTCGTGGGTTTTAGGGTCATCTAAGCGTTGCTGCACGGCCTCGTTCAAGCCGAACAAGCCTTTGTTCTGGTTGCGGCCGACAAACGGGTTCCATGCACCCACAGTCACGATGGTAGCAATAACACCACCCGTAATTTGCAGCGGATTGAGCTCACTGCGCATCAGGTTTTTGGCTTGATTCTCGCCTGCCAGTTGCGTGGCAATGCCCAGCGCACCCTCGCGTGCTTCATCCGCGTTCGCAAAGCCAAGGATACGGTAATTGCCTGTATTCTTGTTCGAGCTATGGTGCAGCAAATCGCTGCTCAGCTGGAAACCGCCCGAGGTTGCTAATTGGTGACGCAGTGCTGCTTCGAGTGCGACATCGTTGTCCTTCAAGGTTGCGAGCACCGCAAGGCGTGCAGGGGCAAGCGATTCTTCCTGCTGGCCTTTGGCATCGTTGAATTTGCCGGCACGCAGATCGATCTCGGTCTGCGTTGGTGGGCGAATGGATGCTTCCCACAATTCGTTGGCATAGATCTTACCCACGCGGACTGTTTCTTCTGCCCGCAGTTCACGCAAATCTTTCGCACTAAGCTGGTTGTGGGTCGGATTGCTGTGTGGGCCAAAATGGTCAGGCTGGTGGGTGTTGCCTAGTTTTGCGCGGCGTTGCTCCTCAGTGAAAGGAATGTCGCCATAGCCGTTTTGGATGAATTTTAATTCGGCGCGCTCTTCCGCCAGCACGGTCAAGGGATTGAGCCACTGTTTGCGGGCCTCGGAGGTGGCTTGCGCTAAGCGTGTGGGGTCATCGAGCAGTTCGCGGTAGGGCTTAACGTACGTGTCGGCAAGGCGTGCGCGGTCGGCCTCGGGAGCAGCCGCGACAATGCGATCCATCTCGGTACGAAGCACCTCGGCACCTTTACCTGTGGCACCATATTTGTGGTCCGACCAGACCAGTGGGTGCAGTGCTGCTTGGGTGGTTAGCTGCAGTAGCTGCTCGGCCTGCTTTGCATTGGGCTGTGTGTAATAGGCTTGGCCAATACGCTCGCTGATATTCTCAAGGCCGATGAAGCTGGTGGCAAGGCGCATGCCTTCAGCCGTGTTGTTGAGTTCCTTGATGCGGCTTGTGGCGGTGAAAGCATCACGCAAGAAACCTTTATAATCTGGGTTCTCGCGGCGGTTTTCTGAAATCAGCGCGCTGACATCGACGACGATGCGGGTGGCGCCATCGGTATCCTTGATGAAGCGGCCAGCGGTTTCGAGTTTCTGATGCACCTCGGGGTTGGGCCCAAGAATCTCGCCGTTTTTGCCTCGTAGGTAACTTTGTTGCGGACGAAATGTTAGTTCGCCGTTGCCAACCGAGAAGGGGTTCAACGCCGCGCCACCTGGGCCAGCACGGTGCAGGTTGATTTGATCACGCTCAGGGGTGAAGCCTAAATCGGCTAGGGCGTTGGGTGTATTCGCGACGTCGGTGCGAACGCCCTCGGTTGTGTTGCGCGCCATGCCATCACGCAGTTTGGCTGTCTTACCACGGATTTCCGCAGGGGCATCCTGTGGAGGGCGGCCAAGGAAATACATCGCGCCATCAAGCGCGACACCGCTACGCACGGTGCCCTCTTGGCTAACAATCACCTGCGCACGCACAGGGGCTGGCGCTACGGGTTCAGGCGCCGGTGCGGGTGGGATTGGCGCTGGAGCTGGGGGTGCTTCTAGGGTAGGTGGGGGTGGCACATCAACCGCTGGAATGAGCGGAATGGTGGCGCATTTTTCTTTGTGCTGCTTGGGATTTACCAGTGGGTTGCCAGCTGGCAGTTCCAAGGTTTGGCCGACACGAATGGTGGGGTCGGATTTTTTAACGTCGCATTCCTTACCGTCGCGCGTTTTGAGGTTGTTGAGGTCGACGATCGCTTGTTCGACCAGCTTTTGCTTCTCTTTGAAGGATCCCGTGAATTGGGTTTGTTTAGGGTTTTGCTTCAGCCACTCGACAGCGTAGGCCGACACCGTATCGAAATCACGGAACCCATCGTTGGTAAGGTCGGGGCGTACGGTGAAGGTATTTTTTGGAGCGGATGGCATAAGAAATCCTTGAAAAGAGGTGCTTGCGAATGGGTTTTTACTTCAGATTTTTTGTAACTAAATCATAGACTGTTTCTACCAGACATATGTGACAGTTTTGTTAAGATTTATACAATAAATGGTTAATTATTGCGTGCGGCAGTAGGGTTCCTCCTTGCGCGATTGAATGTATATTTTCTTAGCTTCATCAATGGCTTGTGTAACCTGATTGGCTTCGAGACTGCTACCTGCCTCGAGCTTTAATTTTTTTGCTGCAACCAACGCCGATGACCATTCATGGCTGGTGGCTTTGCCATCACCGCTGAAATCCATTTGGTTTGGAGCAATTTTGGCGGGTGCCGAGGGATCTTGGGTGTATACGTCGAAATTGATGGGCAATAATTTCATCGCCTTGTGAAAATCCTTGGCATACATGGCCGACGCGAGCGCAAACGAATCGCGCTCGCACGAGGACGCCTCGAAGCGCGTTTGCAGTGTTTCAAAGCTCAGTGCGCTAATATCCTCGCCCGCTGGCCTGGTTATAGCGCTGGGCAGTTTTACCTTCTTGTCCGACATTGATGCTCCTTCAAACGAGGAAGCGTAGCACAGATATGTTAAGGTTTTATGAAGGTCGTGGCCATCGAGAGAAGAGGGTGCGATTCAAAAATTCAATTCTGAATCAATCACTTATACTAATGGCCCGCCGCTTCGGTGATGCTGACGCCATTGGCCGTGAGCGCGCCGTGCATGGCATGCATCACACGGGCAAGGGAATCGGCGCAGCTTGCTTCGGCGCGTGCTGAGAGTGCCGCTTGGGTGTTGCTGGCACGGATGAGCCACCAGCCGTCGGGAGTGGTGACACGTACGCCATCGAGTGACACTGCATTGGGAAATTGTTTTTGCAACGCCTCGATGACGCCGAATTTTTTATCGTCGGCGCAATCGATCCGCATTTCGGGCGAGGCAAAGATTTTCGGCAAGCGATCGATGAGGCTGCTGAGCTTGGTGCCCGATTCCGCAACAATGCGTGCAAGGCGCAGCGCGGCATAGATGCCATCGTCGAAGCCATAATATTCATCGGCGAAGAAGATGTGCCCGCTCGCTTCGCCCGCGAATTTGGCGCCAATCTCGCGCATTTTGGTTTTGATATGGGCATGGCCCGTGAGCCACATAATGGGGTTGCCTCCCGCCGCTTTTTCACGCGCGAAGAAGTGATCCGAGGTTTTGACATCGGCAATCATCGTTGCGCCCGCACTGCGTTTAAGCACATCATCGGCGAGCAGCATGAGCATATGATCGGGCGAAATGACGCGGCCTAAATCATCCACCGCGCCCATGCGATCACCATCGCCATCGAACGCGACGCCCATGGCGATCTTGCCTTGGCCTGCGATGATGGCTGTTTGCAAATCGGCAAGGTTGGCCGCAACGGATGGATCGGGGTGATGGTTGGGAAAGCGGCTGTCGCTGTCGAGATAGAGGGTGGTTTGGTCGGCCTTGCTGTCTTTGAGTAATTCCTCGACCACAATGCCCGCAACCCCATTGCCTGCATCCCACGCGATGTGGAGTTTATCGAGTGCGCCGCTACCATTGACCGATTTTTTCAGCTCGAACACGTATTCGTCGAGTAAATCCACTTCCTCGCGTTTGCCGCGCGAGTGGAGCATGTGGTTATGCTCGATGCGTGGGCGTAGGCTCGCCAGTTCAGCACCGAACAGGCTTTTGCCATCGCACATGAATTTGGCGCCGTTGTGGGTAGGCGGGTTGTGCGAGCCTGTAATCATCACGCTGCCATCGGCATCGAGGTGATGCGTGGCGAAATAGCATAGCGGGGTTGGCCCCACGCCCGCATCGAGCACATGGGCGCCTGCGCGCATCATGCCTTCGATGAAGGTTTCGGACAAATTGGGCGAGCTTTCGCGGCCATCACGCAAGGCGACGATGAGCGGCGTGCGGGTTTGGCACACTTCGGCCACGTGGCTGGCATAGGCTTGGCCAATAGCCAGAAAGTCGGCAGCAGATAAGGTTTCGCCGACAATGCCGCGCACGTCATACGCGCGAAAGAGGGAAGAGGCTGGAAGATGCATGGGGGGGAGCCTTGAGTGTGTTACGCGGCGACCGTATCAGCTGAAGCTGAGGCCGTGGGCGCGGTGGTGGGTGGCGAAGTTTCGGCGGTGGCCGCTTCCTCGGTTGGTGCGGCGGCAGCGGATGCGTTTGACGCTTCCACTGACTGCTCGGATTTTTTGGGGGCGGGCGCAATGCGCGGGTCGGTCAGCACATCACCCTTCGCGCCGGTGCGCACATGGGCAATGCGGGCATCGACCTCAGGGATTTGGAGGGATTTGAGCAAATCGCGCACTTCCTGACGTGCCGCGAGGTGCGACATGGAAAGCGTGCCTGCCTTGTTGGTCTCGACCACATCGAGCACCGTGAGGCCGAGCAAAAACAGCTCGCGGAAAATCACGCGCTCGGAGAAACCAGGGGCAAGGCGGCAGCCAAGGCGGCGGGTGAGTTCATCCATCACCTTGGTGATCATGCGCTTGTTGCGTGCATCGATATTGGAAAGGCGGTTACGCATCACCACCCAATCGATTGTACCTTTATCGCGCTTGGCGCGTTGCATTTTTTGCTCCCACAGCATTTCGCTATAGATGCTGGGCTTGAGCATTTTCATGCTGATGCCATCGACCGAGGCGAGCACATCGAGATCCACAAAGCTGTCATTCACGGGGGTGATGACCGTATCCGCATAGGAGTGGGCTAGGCGCGAGAGATACGTATCCGACCCTGGCGAATCGATGACCACGAAATCGCAATTGGCGAGCAGGCGGGCAAGGGCGCGGGTGAAACGTTCGCGTTCATCGGCCTCAGCCTCGGCGGTGGTGAGGTAAGGGCTGCGGTTGATGACCACGTGCGCGGGCAGCGGCAGCGAGGTATTTTCCGACGCCATGGTGTTTTTGCGGTTTTCGATATAACGGCTCAGCGAGCGCTGGCGGGCATCGATATCCATGCTGCCCACTTTAAAGCCAAGGCGCAGCAAAGCGACAATGAGGTGCATGGAAG
This sequence comes from Pseudomonadota bacterium, assembly GCA_963205305.1. Lineage (GTDB taxonomy): Bacteria > Pseudomonadota > Alphaproteobacteria > Rickettsiales > UBA3002 > QFOX01. The sequence continues at coordinate 32,132 of CAUJIC010000002.1, forward strand.
TGGTGGTTTTGCCCGAACCGCCCTTTTCGTTGCCAATCACAAGGATATGGCCGCGTGGAATTGAAACATCGGGCGTTGTGGGGGCTTGATGCATGATTACCGAGTGTTGTTTTTGTAATTTGTTGTGTTGCAAAATAGCCGATGTGGGGGATGCTGACAAGTGGATTAGCACGCAACGTATCACAAAGTTTGCGCGGTTGCCAAAAGCAGTGCTAGGCTTGCCGCTTATGGACATTTCCGCGTTATCCACAGGCCACTTCTTTGCCATCGCCCTCATGCTGTGCATGGTATGGGTCGTGGTATCGGACGCCGTACATTACATTATCCCTAACACGCTCAATGCCCTGCTATTAGCGCTTTATATCGCTGCTGCCTTGATGCTACCGATTACCGCGTGGCTGCCTGCCTTTGGTACCGCTGCACTGATGCTGGTAGTGGGTCTTGGGCTGTTCTCACTCGGGATTATGGGGGGTGGCGATATTAAGCTGCTGGTGGTGCTGAGCTTATGGACAGGCTGGGGCATGGCGACGCCGCAATTTATATTCCTCACCGCGATTGCGGGTGGGTTGCTGGTGGTAGTGGTGCTGTTGTTGCGCCTGATATTGCCAACACTATGGCTAAAATGGCGCCCGACGAAAAATTTACCACGGCTGCTGGTGCGTAAGCAACCCGTGCCCTATGGCATTGCCATTGCGGTTGCATTTGCGTGGTTGCTGGTGACGGGTAGAGTGGCTGGGGTTGGGTTCTAGCTCGCTTAAGCGTCCACTTCCTTTTCCATGACACGCCACCCCATCAGCACCGTTAGCTCGTGGTTGAACTCGGCGCCGTAGATGAAAATCACGTTCATGACGTAGAAGAAAATCAGCGTGCCGATGAACCCCGACAGCGAGCCGTAGATCAGCGATACATTGCTGAGGTGATTGAGGTAGAAACTCACCAGCGCAGCCGCACTCACCCACAGTACCACCACCAGCGTGGCGCCTGGTGCGACAGCAAAAAAGCTTTGTTTGATGCTGGGCAGCACGTAATAAAAGGTGGCAATGACCCCAAATAGCATGCTGATGGCGAAATATTTAAAGAAGGTGGTGAGGAAGTGGCTATCCTCCGAGGTGATGGCGATGCCTGTATATTGCGTTAAATAATTCATCCCAATGGGCGCCAACACAGCCACCAGCATCACCGCGAGCAAGCTGAAGGTGAGGATGAATACCTGACCAATCGACATCAGCCGCCGCCACAGATAGGGGCGTGGCCTGCTGACACAATACGCGCGATTGAGCACACCACGCAATGCCTCGACCGCCGAGGAAGATGTCCAGATGGCGCCAAGGATAGAGAGGGTAAGCAATTTTTGCGGTGGGCCCGAGGTGATCTCCTCAATACGTGGCAGCAAGGTGGCCACGGCATCATGTGGCAGGCTGCTTAACACCATATCGATAAATTGCCGCCCCACTTCGCCCTGCCCCACAAGCCCCGCTGCAGAAATCATCAGCACCAAATAGGGAAAGAGTGCTAGCAGCGACAAAAATGTAAGGTAGCCAGCCACTTCCAAGCCGTGGTTCTCCACAAGGTTATCGCCCGCGCGGTAGAGCAGTTTGATGGATTTGGTAAGTTTATGAAACATGCGGTTAAAGCTAGTAGTGGATGCACGATATATCAAGTCTTGCATTGTTGCGGGTTCGGGTTAGGCTTTGCGGAGTATTTTTGAAGGAGAACGCCATGACCAGCACCGCCGCTAAAACCAGCAACCTTGTGCAACTCCATGCCCCCATCCCCAAGGGCTGTGAGTTTTTAGTCACGCCCGATGCATTGGCATTTGTGTGCGCGCTCGCAGAGCAATTTGGTGCGCGCCGCGAGAAGTTGCTCGCCAAACGTGTGGCGCGTCAGAAGGAATTTGACGCGGGCGCGAAGCCAGATTTTAACCCCGCCACCAAAGCCATCCGCGAGGGTGATTGGAAGGTGGCCGAAGTGCCTGCCGATCTGCTCGACCGTCGTGTGGAGATTACAGGCCCTGCCGAACCCAAAATGATCATCAACGCGCTCAATAGCGGCGCGAAAGTGTTCATGGCCGACCTTGAGGATTCGCTCTCGCCGACATGGGAGCGCGTGATTGAGGGGCAAAAGGCACTTTATGAAGCGGTGCGCGGCACGCTCAGTTTCACCAGCCCCGAGGGAAAAAAATATACATTAAACTCGCAGGGTTTAGCGGTGCTGATTGTGCGGCCGCGTGGCTGGCATTTGCCCGAGCGTAACGTGACCTTGAACGGCAAGCCCATCAGCGGTGCGCTGCTCGATTTTGGGTTATATTTTTTCCACAATGCGGCGGAGCGCATCAAGCGCGGCACGGGGCCTTATTTCTACATCCCCAAGCAAGAAAACGCCGAGGAAGCACAGCTCTGGGCAGATGTGTTTGCATTTGCTGAAGAATATTGCGGCATTAAACATGGCAGCATTAAAGCGACCGTGCTGATTGAGGTGATTACGGCGACGTTTGAAATGCATGAGATTTTGCACGCGCTGAAGGATTATGCGGTGGGGCTCAATTGCGGAAGGTGGGATTATATTTTCTCGACCATCAAAAAATTCCATGCGCGGCCAGAATGTGTAATGCCTGACCGCACGCAAATTACGATGAATGTACCGTTCTTGAAGGCGTATTACGAGCTGCTCATCCAGACCTGCCACAAGCGTGGTGCATTTGCTATGGGCGGGATGTCGGCATTTATTCCCGTGAAAGGCGATGAAGCGGCGAACGAAAAAGCCTTTGCTGCAGTGCGGGCGGATAAGGAACGCGAAGCGGGCGCAGGGCATGACGGCACATGGGTTGCGCACCCAGGCTTGATACCTGTGGCGATGGAAGTGTTTGACCGCTTAATGCCTGAGAAAAACCAGCGCAGCAAATTACGCGAAGATGTGAAGGTGAGCGCGGCGGATCTGGTGGCTGTGCCGACGGGAACCATCACCGAGGCAGGCGTGCGCAACAGTATTTCGGTTGCCATTCAATACACCGCGCAATGGTTGAATGGTAATGGCTGTGTGCCACTGTTCAACCTGATGGAAGATGCGGCGACAGCCGAAATTTCGCGCAGCCAGTTGTGGCAGTGGGTACACCATGGCGCGAGTACGGTGGAGGGGCACCCCATCATCGAGGAATTAGTGGCCAGCTGGGCCGACCAAGAGATGGACAAACTGCGTGAGCAGATAGGTGAGAAAGCTTTTGCTGCAGCACCGTATGACCGCGCGAAGCAGCTAGTGCTGAAGCTGACATTCGACAATAACTATGTGGAATTCCTAACCCTGCCGGCATATGAGGCGCTGGCCTAATGCAAACGCGTAGTGGCGGTCTTACGCTCGATTATATCGCCCGCACTTTTGTGCGCGAGCCTGAGTATATTGCAGCAAGCCGTGAGGAAGGTGAACGCCGCCGCGCTGGCATGCAAATCTCGCCCTATGAGGGGCATTTGCTGCAGTGGATCATCCGCATTTCGGGTGCAACAAATATCCTCGAAATTGGCACATTCATGGGCACTTCCGCGCTATGGATGGCAGGTGGTTTACCCGAACATGGAACCATCACCAGCCTCGAATTTGTTGCAGACCATGCTGCACTCGCCAAAACCCATGTTGCAGCATCGCCCTACGCATCGCGCATCGAAATTGTGGCAGGTGATGCCCATGCATGGATTGCACAAACAGCCACAACACCGCAGTGGGACTTGGTGTTCGTCGATGCCGAAAAAATAGGCTACGCGAATTATTTGGAGGCGGTGCTGCCGCGCATGAATAAGCGCGGGTGGGTTATCGGCGATAATAGCTTGCTGTTTGGCGCGCTCAGTGGCGAGCAGCCTGAGGCTGCATCAAAAATGGCGATAGATTCGATGAGGCGATTCAATGAAACGCTCGCCGACAGCACGCGGTTTGAAAGTGTGTTGCTGCCCACGCCCGAGGGGCTGACGGTGGCTAGGCTGCGCTAGCCTCACTGGTCATTTCCACCTTCCAGCCGCCGCTGGGTTGCTGCTTCACATATTGCAAGGCAATGCCTTGCGCTTTGTAGGCTGCCCAACGTTTGCGCGCAGCGGCTACTTCATCTTCGTTGCTGCCATCGAACACATCGAGCACCTTGGCGTAGCTGGTGAGTGAAGCGGGCGATGAGCCATCGAGGATGCACAAAATATCCGCACCATTGGGGTTTTCGTCAACAAGGGTGAGATAAATAGGCTGCTCTTTTTCATGCTTGTCACGCTGTGACCCATGGGGCAGAAAACTGGCGGGGTCGGTGCTCCACAGCGCATCACTCATGGTTTTGAGTTGTGATTCGGAGCTTGATAAAATGATAATCCGATTGCCCGCGCCGAGCGCCTTTTCCATGAGTTTTGGCACCGCGCGCTCACGCGAGGTGGAAAGCAAATGATAGAAGGAAATGGTGGTTGGCATTAGCCCTCGTAATTCTCACTCACCCAATCGTTCAACAGCCGCACACCCCAGCCGACCGCGCCTTTGGGCGCAACAGGGAAACGCACTTTGTTCTGCCATGCCACGCCCGCGATATCGAGGTGCACCCAGGGCACATTGTTCACGAAACGCTGGAGGAATTGTGCCGCGGTGGTGGAACCTGCCTCGCGCCCTTCGCCCACGTTTTGCATATCGGCAATGTCGCAGTTGATCATCTTGTCGTATTCATCGCCCAGCGGCATGCGCCACACGGGCTCGCCCACGCGCTTGGCGGAGGCGGCAATTTGCTCGGCCAGTTTGTCGTTGTTGCTAAACAGCCCCGCACGCCACGAGCCAAGGCACACAATAATCGCGCCCGTGAGGGTAGCAAGGTCGACGATGCATTGCGGCTTGAAGCGGCTTTGCGTGTACCACAACGCATCGGCCAGCACCAAACGCCCTTCGGCATCGGTATTGATGACCTCGATGGTTTGGCCGGACATGGATTTCACCACATCGCCAGGGCGCTGGGCGTTGCCATCGGGCATGTTCTCGACCAAGCCAACTACACCCACGGCGTTCACTTTTGCCTTGCGGGCAGCGAGTGCCATGATGGTGCCGATGGTCGTGGCGGAGCCGCCCATATCCCATTTCATTTCTTCCATACCGCCTGAGGGCTTGATGCTGATGCCGCCTGTATCGAACGTCACGCCTTTGCCGACGATGGCGATAGGTTTCGCGCCTTTTTTACCGCCGTTATATTGCATGATGACGAGCTGCGATTCACGCACCGAGCCTTGGCCCACGCCAAGCAGCGCGCCCATGCCGAGTTTTTTCATCGCTGCTTCGCCCAGCACTTCCACCTTCACGCCGAGTTTGACGAGCTTTTTGCACTCGGCAGCCAGCGTTTCGGGGTAAATAACGTTCGCAGGTTCGCTGACGATATCGCGCGTGAAGGATACCGCATCGGCGATGGCAGCGAGCGGTGCGTAGGCTTTTTTCGCTTTATCGAGTGCAGAAGCAATTACGCTCACGGTTTTGAGTTTTGGTTTATCCTCGGGCTTGGTTTTGGTCTTGTATTTGTCGAACGCATAGGCGCGCAGTTTTGCACCTGAGGCCAGCCGCGCAGCGGCCACGGCAGTATCCACCTTCACGCCTTTGGGCAGGGCTGATGCAATGTCGAGATGCGCCACTTTGGCGGCAAGCGCGGCAGCGACGGCGGTGGCGCCTGCTTCCTCGAGCGTGAGGGCGTTGACATCCGCTGCTTTGCCGAGGCCAATGATGATGAGGTGGCTTGGGGATTTGTTGGGGTTCAACAGGGTGAGTGTTGCGTTCTTGCCGCCTTTGAACTCAGCCGCTGCAATGGCTTGAGCCACATAGGCGCCAGCATTGCCGAGCGATTCCTTGGCGTGAACGGCCGATGCATCGTCGCCGACGAACACGGCGATTGCGGCGGATTTGCTGGCGGAAGCAGGCTTGGCGTTAAAGCTGATGGTGATCATGGGGACCCTCGAAAATGGATGAAAAATGCTGTGTTGAACCAGCTATAGCAAAGTTGCGCCGCGTTGCAAGGCAGCCTATAAGATTTCTATGCGTCAATATGAGCGGTATTTGTTTATGCACTTGCTGTGGCCGACGGTGATCATCACCGCGAGCCTGACATCGCTAGTGTGGTTGACGCAAATCCTCAAATTTTTGGACTTCATGGTCAGCCGTGGCTTGACCTTCGCGGACTTTTTGACCCTGACGGGCTTGATGCTGCCCTCGCTGCTGTTTGTGCTGGTGCCCATCTCGGTCAGCATTGCGGTGATTTATGCCTATAACCGCTTGATGGTGGAAAGCGAGCTGATTGTGCTCAATGCTGTGGGTGTTAGTAAATGGCAATTGGCCAAACCCGCACTGCTGATGGGTTTGGTGTGCAGCGTGGTGTGCTATGTGCTGTCGCTTTACGTACTGCCCATGGCAAACGGTAAATTTCAAGATATCCGTACGGTGTTTCGCGATAAATACGCCTCCGTGCTACTGGAGGAAGGCGTGTTCAATACGCCAATGGAGGGGATGACCGTGTTCGTGCGCGCGCGCGATGAGGCGAATAATCTCGGTGGTATTTTGCTGCACGATAGTCGCAACCCTAAGGCTGTGGTCACCATGCTTGCCGATACGGGGCGCATGGAACAAACTGCAGCAGGACCAAGGTTTTACCTAAATAACGGCATGCGCCAACAATGGCGTGACGGCAAAGTGAATTGGCTGGCCTTCGATGAATATGCGATGGATATCGCGTTTTATGGCCACGATATTTCGCGCACTCGCGGTGCCGATGAACTCAATGTTGGCGAGTTGTTTCATGCCGAAGGGTTGAGTGAGAAGCAAATGGCCGCCTATCGCGCGGAGGGCCATCATCGGTTGGTGTGGCCGCTGTTGGCGGTTAGCTTGCCTGCATTCGCGCTGGCCATGTTATTTTCGAGCGAGTTTAACCGTCGTGGGCAAGTGCGGCGATTGTTGTTCGCATCCATCGGTATGGTGCTGATTGTGGTGATGTATTTTGCCACGCGCAGCGTGAGTTTAAAGCATGCATGGATGGCCGCTGGCATGTATGCGTTGGTGCTGGGCGTATTGGCCGCGAGTAGTTATTTGCTTATCAGCGCACGAGTGGTGCGGCGGCGAACGAATGTGGGGCAACCCACCATGGTGGGGGCGTTATGATGCGCTTACCTCTCACGCTATCGCTGTACTTGGGACGCCATTTCCTGCTCGCCATTTTAGCAACAATCGGCGTAGTGCTGGCTATTGTGGGGGTGATAGAATTGCTCGAACTGGTGCGCCGTGTGGCCGATGCGCCGCGAAGCGTGCCATTTGGTATACTGCTTCAAATGACGTTGCTGAAGCTGCCGACAACAGCAGAGAAAATTTATCCTTTTACCGTGATGATTGGCAGCATGGTTGCGCTGACGCGCCTGACGCGAAGTAGCGAGTTGGTGGTGACGCGTGCGGCGGGCGTTTCGGTGTGGCAATTTTTGTTGCCTGGGGTTGTGGTGGTGATGCTGCTCGGTGCAATTTTTGTGACACTCATGAATCCGATTGCAGCCAGCACGATTAGTCGTTTTGATCGGATGGAAGCAAAGTATGTGAATAACCAACCCAGCACGTTATCGCTGTTGCCTTCGGGTTTATGGCTCAGGCAGGTTGATAGTGAAGGCATACCATTTGGACAGACATCGGCGAACGAGTATATTCTGCACGCATTGCGGATGAACCCTGCGACCTTTGCGCTAGAGCATGTGACCATTCAGATGTTCGATGACGCACAACGTTTTATTGGGCGGGTGGATGCGCCTAGCGCCCAACTGATGAAGGGCGAATGGGTGGTGCAGGATGCCGTATTGAGCGCACCAGAAATGTTGCCAGTGGAGCAGACGCGGTATTTGATGCCAACGCAACTAACGCTTGCCCAAATTCAGGATAGTTTTTCTTCGCCGGAGACATTTTCGTTTTGGCAATTACCCGGATTCATTGCCGTACTTGAAGCATCGGGCTTCTCGGCCATGCAACATAAACTGCATTTTCACAGCCTGATGTCGTTGCCCGTGTTACTGGCGGGTATGCTGCTGCTTGCCGCAGTATTTTCGATGCGCCCGCCGCGCCGTGGTCGCACAGGGATGATGCTGGTGATTGGCCTAGCCTCGGGGTTTGTGCTCTATTTCATGACCAACTTGATTTATACTTTAGGTGCAACCGGTGACTTGCCGATTGTGCTCGCCGCATGGGCGCCAAGCCTGATTGTGGTGATGATTGCGGGCGCGGCTTTACTCCACTTGGAGGATGGCTAGTATGGCGCTACTTCGACACCAGTATGCGATGATTGTGGCGGCATGTTTACCCTGTGCTGTGTTGGCCGCGCCAAGCCTCTACCTTGACCAGCAGGAGGATGCACCCGCCACTAAAGTGGCCATCGCGCAGCAGGATGCCGATGCGCCCGTGACCTTTAGTGCCGATGAAATGGGCACGGATGAGGCGGCGGGCATTGTTGTCGCTCGTGGCAATGTGGAGGTGATGCAAGGTGAGATGATTCTTTTGGCGAAACAAATCACCTACTATCAGCAAGCAGATTTGGTGGTGGCGACAGGCGAAGTGACCATGTTGCAGCCCACGGGCGATGTGTATTTTGCCGAGAAAGTGGAACTGAAGGATGCGATGAAGCGCGCCGTCATCCACGATTTCAAGGCGCGGTTGTCGGATAAATCGGTGCTTGTGGCGAACGAAGCCATTAAAGTGAATTCGAGCGTGACGGCACTCAAAAAAGCTTCGTACACCCCATGTAACTTGTGCGCGAATATGGCGCCGTTTTGGCAGATGAATGCGGATAGTGCAGTGGTCGATAATATCGATGAGCGCGTGACCTATCGCGGCGCGTTCATGGAAATGATGGGCGTGCCCATGTTCTATACACCCTATCTTTCGCACCCCACGCCCGATGCCTCGGGCCGTAGTGGGTTGCTGACGCCGACCTATAGCACCAACCGCTATTTTGGTGGTGTGGCCAAGGTTCCCTATTATTGGCGGATTGACGAAGACAAAGATGTAGTCATCACTCCATGGGTGACAAGCGCCGAGGGACCATTATTGCAGGCGGATTACGGACAACTAACCAATGATGGCCAGTATCGCTTCCGTGGCTCTATCACCCATCCACGCAAACATGATGACGACGGCAACACGGTGAGTGGCCATGAATTCCGAGGGCATTTATTTGCCCGTGGGCAGGAGGCGCTAAACGAGGATACGCGTGTGGGCTTTGATATTCAGCGCGCTTCCGATGATACATATCTGCGGCGCTATGGATTCGGGGGGCAACAAACCTTGTTCTCACGCGCCTATTATGAGGTGGCGCAGGGACGTAATTTCGCTTTGGCGCAGGGGCTGGGTATTCAAGGCTTGCGGGCGACGGATGACCGCGAGACGACGCCTTTATTGCTACCCATTTTGCAGGGTTACTATGAAACGTTGACGGGTGGTGTTGATGGCTTGAAATTTCATGTTGCGGCCGATGCACAATGGCTCACCCGAGACCAAGGCGTGGATCAGCGACGCTTCTCGTTAACGCCAGGGTTGACCTTGCCGTATGTTACCTCGGGCGGACAGATTTTTACGACCACGTTGAATGTGCGTCAGGATATTTATAGCTCCGACGATGTGCCATTGGGTGCTGGGCAAAATTTCAATGGCACCACCACGCGCACCATGCCGCAAGCTGCGCTGGAGTGGCGTTACCCGTTCATCAACCAACTGGATTCCGGCGCGATAATTGTGGAGCCTGTGGTGTTGGCGGTGGCGCAGACAACGAATGGCAACACGGACAATATCTCGAATGAAGATAGCACATTAGTCGAGCTGACCGATACGAACCTGTTTAGTATTAACCGCATGCCTGGGTTAGATTTGGTGGATAGCGGTTCACGCGTAGCGTATGGCGTGCGCGGGCATTATTTCGCCAATAGCGGCGTCGCCGTAGATGGTATGTTGGGGCAGAACCATAGTTTCGAGCCCGACACACCCTTTCCTAACTCGACACGTCAGGGCGAGCGTTTCTCGGATTATATCGGGCGGGTTGCAGCGAGCTATGAGCCTGTGACGCTGGCCTATCGGTTTGCGATGAGCAATAAAGATGCGGAGGTGAACCGCCATGAGCTGGATGTGAGCTTCACTAAGCCGTGGCTCTCGTTTTATGGTGCCTATCGTGAGATTAAAAACAATAGCTACCTGCCAGATAGCCGCGAGGGTGTGGTCAACGTTAGCCTGCCGATAACGGACGGTTGGAGCATCTATGCCAATGCACGGCGCGACATCGAGCTCGACCAGATGGTAACCAGTGGCGGTGGCATTATCTACGAAAACGAGTGTTTCACTTTTGCACTTGATAGTTTACGGGTATTTGCACGTGACCGTGACATTGAACCAACGACGGGCTATACCTTCCGCGTTGCCTTCAAGAATCTGGGAGAATTTGGTGGGAGATAAGATGAACACTCTGACGCGGATGATAGTGGTGTTGGGGCTTTTGTGTAGCGTTGTGCCATTGCAGGCGGCGGCACAAAGCGTTGGCATTGTGGCTGTGGTCGGCGATGATGTTATCACCACGGCGGATGTGGGTGCGCGTCGGGATTTGATTATGGCAACCTCGGGGATTGAGCCTACGCCCGAGAATCAGGAAAAAATTACGCCGCGTATTGTACAGGTGCTCATTGATGAGATGCTAGAGATGCAGGAAGCCAAGCGCCAATCGCTCGAAGTGCCCGATGACGAATTGAATAAGGCAATCGATGCGCTGGCTACGCGCGGGGATACGAAAGAATCAATCCGCGAGTTCATCAAGCGGCGTGGACTATCGATGGCATCGCTTGAATCGCAGATGCGCGCGCAATTAGCATGGACCAAAGTGGTGCAACGCAAGCTGCGCCGCAACGTGACCGTAACGCAGGAAGAAGTTCAGCGTGCGCAAAAAGCAGCAGCGAACAGTGCTGAATCGCAGATACGGATTCAGGCGCTCGAAGTGGGCATTCCTAACGCGGCGGCGGAAGCAAAATTTGTGGCACTCGCCGAATCGATGGCAACCGATTTGAAGGGTGGCGCGCAAATGGCGGAAGTGGCCATTCGCTATGTGAAGCAACCCGAGGTGAAATTCAGCCAGCCAACATGGGTGCCAGAGCAAGGCTTGCCGCCCATATTGCAGCAAGCATTGCGTAATGTGAAGGCGGGTGAGTACACGCCACCTTTGCGTGCAGGCAATGCGATTCAGATTCTGCAAGTGGTGGAGCGGAAAACCATTGCACCGCTGGATGGCGATACTGAATATGCGATTAAGCAATTGGCGATTGAAGTGCCCAAGAAACGCGATAAGGCAAACCTTGCCAAGCTGAGCGCGGTGGCTGCCACCTTGCAGGCAGATTATGGCAGTTGCGACAGCGAAGCGATTCCGAAGGTAGAGTTGCCCACCGCGGTCAATTTCACGCGCCTTAAGGTGAGCGTTATGTCGCCACAACAGCGTAGCATTATTGGCAACCTTGAAGTGGGCGATGTGAGTGACCCGCTGATGGCACCCGATGCATTGCGCTTGGTGGTGGTGTGCGAAAAAACCGAACCATCGGCAGGCAATTTGCCAGAGGCTGAGGGCATACGTAAGCAGCTTTTTGCCGACAAGATGGAGCTTGAGGCGCAAAAGCACCTGCGTAATTTGCGCCGCGATGCCTACATCGATATCAAGGGCGCTAACTAGTGAGCGCGGATTTGTTGCCCCTGCGCGAGGTGATTGAATCGCATGGTCTGTGGGCCAAAAAATCCCTCGGCCAGCATTTTTTGCTCGATACCAATTTGCTGGCGAAAATTGTGCGCGCGGCGGGTGATATTTCAACTCACCATGTGATTGAAGTGGGCCCTGGCCCTGGCGGGCTGACACGCGCGATTTTGGAAGCCGCGCCACGCCACCTCACGGCCATCGAAAAAGATGCACGCTGTTTGCAGGCACTTGCGCCACTCAGCCAAAAATATGGTGATCGTTTCGCGTTGCTTGAGTGCGATGCGCTGAAGGTGGACATCACCAGCATTGGCCAAGCGCCGCGCAGCATTATCGCGAATTTGCCCTACAACGTGGGCACGCAACTGATTATCGATTGGTTGCAGTTGGCGGCAGAGCAGGGGCCAGCCGCACTCACGGGCTTTACCGTGATGCTGCAGCGTGAAGTGGCTGAACGCATGGTGGCGCACGTGGGCGATGATGCGTATGGGCGGTTGTCGGTGATTATGCAGCAACTCACCGATGCGGCGATTTTATTCGAGGTGCCCGCGAGTGCCTTTACACCACCACCGAAAGTGACCTCGGCGATTTTGCGTGCGCGGATACTGGATAAACCGCGCGAGGATGTGCCGCTGAAGGCGCTTGAGCGTGTGGTGGCAGCCGCCTTTAACCACCGCCGCAAAATGCTGCGCCAATCGCTGAAGTCGCTGGGGGTGGATGCGATTGCCTTGTGCGAGCGGGCGGGAATTGACCCAACCTTGCGGGCAGAAGTGTGTGATTTGGCGATGTTCGCGCGGTTAGCCCGCGCGCTTGAAGTTTAAGCGGCTGCGCTTTCGATTATAGCGATCAGCTTTTTGTGGTATGAAATATCAAGAAATTTAAAGCGTAGCATTAGTGCGTTAAATGCAATCGGCACTGCTGCATAGACCCAGAAAAATGTTCCTTCAAGACTGGGCAGAGGAGCGAGTAACAGTAAATTTCCAAAGACCAGTATGTTCATGTCAGCCCGCTTACTTTGAGCAAGACATTTCTGTGCCATTTTTAAATTGGCAGCATTGTTTTTACTGCGATCCTCGATATACGCGCACAGCGCATCAAGCGTCCAATTTTTACCATAAAAATCGATAGGAAAACAAACGGCGAAGGTTGTTTGAAGCGCGTTTACAAAACGAATTTTATAGCGCTTTCCCTTAAAGCTATCGTCTAATTTTTTGCCGTTAGGTATAATCAGATGCTCGAATACGTTATCTTCACTGTAGGAAGCAGAAGCATCTTCGCGTATTATTGTAAACACTTCTAGGATCTTATCCCGCGTAGTCATGTTAGCCCGCACGGTTGCAAAGCGTGTCAACAAACCCGCCAATATCGAGCTGACGCCAACGCTTGAAGCGTTCTGCATAGAGGATGCGGCGGATATGCTGCATGGCTTTGTCGAGGTCTTCGTTTACCACCACGTAATCATATTCTTCCCAATGCGAAATTTCGTCGACCGCACGTGCCATGCGTTTTTGCACCACTTCTTCGCTATCCTGTGCGCGGCTACGCAGGCGGCGCTCAAGCTCATCGAGCGTGGGGGGAAGGATGAACACGCTGACCAAATCGGCGCGGCAGGTCTGGGCCAGCTGACGGGTGCCTTGCCAATCGATATCGAATAATACATCGCGTCCGCTGGCAAGTGAATCCATCACTTGTTTTTTCGGCGTGCCGTATTTGTTATCGAACACCACGGCGTGCTCCAACAACTCGTTGGCTGAGACCATTTGGTCGTATTTCGCGCTATCGATGAAGTAGTAATCCTTGCCATCGACCTCGCCTGGGCGTGGCGCGCGAGTGGTGACCGAAACCGACATGGCTACACCCTCTTCCTCGGCCAGTAAGCGGCGCGAGAGGGTGGTTTTACCCGCGCCCGAAGGCGAGGAGAGCACGAACATCAGTCCGCGGCGTTTGGTCATGGGGGGATAGGATTTGGACGTCATGGCAGCAACCGTTCAGGAGGAGTGGGTTGCAGCCTACCCTAACGCAAACAGTCCATCGTGCAAACAGGTTTTAGTGCAGTTCGTGGACACCCGAAGCAGCGCCCGCCGCTTTGACGGGAAAAATGACCGTTTGTGCAGGTGCCTTGGTGAAGGTAAAATTCACTTTGACGGTATCACCCTCATTCAACGGTTTTTTGAGGCCGATGAGCATAACATGCTCGCCGCCCTTGGAATCAGGCTGGATGCGTGCCGGCTCGTTCTTTTTTAGGCTAAGCGAGGCAATGCGGCGCATGCTCATGACACCATTGAACTTATCAGTGCGGTGGAGTTCGACCGCATCGCAGCAATCCGAAGTCACGCTGGCAATCGCATCATCTTTGGGGGCTGTCGCAGTGAAGTAGGCCACACCAACTTTACCAGGTGTGGGGCGAGCATGAATCTCGGTGAAGGTAACGCCAGATTCACCAGCAAGCGCCGAGCTTGCAAAGATGAGGACGACCAGTGACATCAGGATTTTATTGAACATAACGTTGCAACTCCTTCTTTAATTCCGCTTCGGATACGTTACCCGCGAAATGGGCGATGTAACTACCGTCGGTTCCCATTAAATAAATAAAGCCCGAATGATCCATTACATAGCTCAACGCCGAACCCTTATCCTCTACCTTGCTATAATACACTTTAAACGCATCCGCCGCTAGGTGGATTTGCTCGGACGTACCACTGAGACCCAAAAATCCTTTGCTGAAATGCTGGGCGTATTTGGCAGTAGCTTCGGGGGTATCGCGTTCAGGGTCGACTGTAATAAATACAGGCTGGATTTTGTGTGCATCCTCGCCCAGTTGGTTAATGACATTACTCATCAGTAGCAGCGTGGTTGGGCAAATATCGGGGCAGTGGGTAAAGCCGAAATAGACCAGCAGATACTTGCCACGCAGGTCGCGTGCGCGGATGGTTTTATCGCCGGCGGTTTGTAAGGTGAAATCGGCGCGGATGAGCGCGTGCTCGGCGGCGGGTTGTTTATCTTTGGGCAGTAGATCGCTACCGACCCATGCCAATAATAGCACCAGACCGAGCACACAAACCAACCATGAAATCATCACATTTTTCATGGCATGATTGCTAGGCCGCTTCACAGATAATGTAAAATGAACAATTTATGACAGTCGATTGATTGTGGTTTATCACAACTAATTCAGTAAGTTGAATGACCTGGCCCAGCTGCTGGCTAAAGGGTGTGCTTTCTGCTATAATGTAAGCAATAAGACTATAAAAAACATGAGCTAGATGGTGTATGACGACGACGGTACTTGGAGTATCCGTAGACACGGGTGCGCCTGCGCTTAATGCGCGGGTGGCGGTCACGCCCATCTCTGCTGCTGGGGTGAATGATGCGGCGACGCTTGCACGCCAACAGCTTGTGAATGCGGTTCCTGCTCCTGCTACCATTGCTGCCTATTCGTCCAATGTTGTGCAGCAACCCAAACCGCCTGTACGTACCACGATTGCGCTTCCATCGAGCATGCTGGCCGCGCAGTTTATTGCGCAGGATGCGGTTGCCGCAGAAGAGCTAGCGATTTTTACGCCACCCCCGCCCGCAACAACCACTAGCAACGAGCCCGTGGCCGATGATTACTTGGCAGCACTACGTATGGCGCGTGGCGAAGTGCAGGCTGCGAAACCAAATGCAGCACAAGCGAGTGCCCCTAGCCAGCTGGGTGCCAAAACAAACGAGCAGGTGGAAATGGCTGCTGCAAAAACAACCGCTAATGCCGCCACTGAAACCATGGCGCGCACCGTGGTGGCGCAAGCGGCTACGGGGTTGCCCGCCTTGTTCAACCAGTTTATACGCAGGCCGACGATTCTCACCGCGCGGGGGTTTGGCGCCTATCAGCTTGCCGAAGCGCGCAACGCCGCGATGCGTAAAGCCGTGGCCGCCACCTAGGCTGCTACTAGCTGGGCCACGTTGGGCCACGCGTAGCACCCGCTAGTGATGGTGCCCGTATCTGTTGTGGCCAACTGAGAAGTCATTTTCTCGACATAGGTAGCAAGGCGATCGAGCGCGTTCACATCGCCCTGTTCCACCGTGCCATAGAGGTTGCGGGCAAGTGCTGCACGTAAGGCAGTGGTATCGCCAAGGCCTGCGCTGTAGGCTTGTAAGCGGCCGTTATAGGCCTTGCCCATTTTTTTGATGCGGTGGCTGACGCCTGTATCGGCCACGCCCAACTCGCGGATGCAGTTATCCATGTCGTAGAAGAAGGCCTCGCTCAAGAATTGCGAGAAGTTGTGCAGCGCTTTGTCTTGGGCGCTGGCAGGCGTGCCGTCCATCAACCGATGCTGCAGCAGAAATAAATGCAGGACAATCAGCTCGAAGCGGCCATCAAGTGTATCGGGAACTTTCAGTTCGGTATAGAAAAACGGGTTTCGCGCAGCCGTAACGAGTGCTATATAGGTTTCATTCACCGCTACAGGCGGTTTGGGAACACATAATTTTCGTAGAGTACCGAGCATGAATATCGCATCCTTTTATCGTGGCGTTCTTTCTATCAGCATTGCCGTGTTGCTGGCAAGCTGCTCGCCGATTGTGGATACGCGTGGCCACAGTGCCGAGGCAGTGGATTTGAAGCAAATCATTGTGGGGCAAAGCAGTGCGGAAGATGTGACGGCGCTGCTGGGCAGCCCCACCACCACCAGCAACTTTGGCGATGAAATTTGGTATTACATCACCCAACGGCAAGAGCGTGTGGGCATGTTTGCGCCCGAGGTGACGGAGCAGCATATTATTGGTGTGCAGTTCGATGCGGACAAGAAAGTGAAAGACATTGGCGAATTTGCGAAGGAAGATGGTAAACCTGTGCAGATTGTCAACAAAACCACGCCGACTGAGGGTCACACCGTGACCTTCATGGAGCAGATGATGGGCAATCTCGGCCGCTTCAACTCCCCGGGGCGCACAGGTGCAGCGGCTTCCAGCCCGCGCAATGTGGGGCATTAGCGCTTAGTGCTCGTAGCCTGCGCGCGCGAGCATGATGGGCTGGCCAGTTTCATCCAACACCTCGACGGCATTTCCGTTGGTAATCTCACCAATGCGGGTGAGGGGCAGCTTTAAGCGTGTCGCAAGTGTTGCTACCGCTTCGCGTTTGGCAGGCGGTGCCGTGAAGCATAGCTCGTAATCATCGCCACCACTCAGGGCGAAGGCATATTTTTGCGCAGGTTCGATTGCAGCATTTTTGAGGCAGGTTGATAGCGGTAATGCTTCTTGCTGGATGGTTGCGCCAACACCGCTTGCGCGTGTAATTTGGCTGATATCTGCTACTAACCCATCCGAAATATCAATCGCGCTGGTTGCGATGGGGTGCAGCATTTCTCCCAGTTTAAGGCGCGGGATGGGGCAGTGGTAACGGCTAGCGAGCGCCTCATCTATTGGCGTGTTTTGTTGCAGCAAGGTGAGCGCATAGGACGCATCACCCATGGTGCCGCTGACATAGATATCATCGCCCACGCGCGCACCTTTGCGTCGCAGTGGGGCATTATTGATCAGCCCAAAACAGGTCATGGTAGTGTGGATGTTGCCTGTGCCTGTGGTGCTATCACCGCCGATGAGCAGCAGGTTGAAGCGGTGCTGTTCGGCGCCGAGTGTTGCTGCAAATTGCGCGAACCAATCATCAGGTAGGTTTTTAGGTGTATGCAGGTTGACGCTATAACGCCACGGGGTTGCCCCCATCGCGGCAAGGTCGGAAAGATTACGCCGCATCAGTTTTTGCGCGAATTGCTGCGCGGTGGCACCCGCTAATACATGGATGGACTCGATCACGCTATCGGTGGTGACGACGAGGGATTGGCCGGCAGGTGGGGTGATGACGGCGGCATCATCGGTGAGGGAAAAACTGCCTGCCTCCTCAAGCGCAAGGGGCGCAAAATAACGGGCGATGCGTGTCCGCTCCGCCATGGTTCACGCGGCTTTAGGGCGCAAAGCATCAAGCAATAAGTTGAATGCCTTATGCGCGTAGCTGATCTCTTCATCCGTCACTAATTGTGCGGCCACTTCGGTATATTCATCGACCAGCGTCGCGGCGCCACGGGTGGGAAAAGCAATCACTTCTGCTGCAAAAACCTGCAACACTGAAAGCAACGGTAAGCTCATGCGTGCTTTGCTCCAATTGGGCAAAATGTTGGCAGCAATCGCGGTTTCAATCGTGACTCGGTTTTCTTGTGCGGCTTCGATCAGTTTATTGAGTAGCGCCGCTTCAGGCTGGCTAGCATGTGGCAAATCATCGGTATCGTTCAGGCGGCTATCGGCCCAGCTTTGCAGCATTTGTGCAGCCAGCAATGCAGGTAGTGTACTCTTTTCAATCAGTGATTCAGAATACATGGCTTGCACGGCGGCAAGGCGCGAGGCGCGTTTACGCATGAGGGATGGGCGGGGGGTGTTCATGCGTTTTCCAATCCAAAAAGCTGACGAATTTGCAGCAAACGAAGGGCAGCTTTTGCTGCCTCGCCGCCTTTGTTGCCCTGCGCTACATCAGCACGCATAATCGCTTGCTCCATGGTTTCGCAGGTGAGGATACCGTTGCCAATCGCCGCGTGGTGATGACCGATGGAGAGTGACATTAGCCCGCGTGCGGATTCGTTGGCGACGGTGTCGTAATGCGATGTCTCGCCGCGAATGACGCAGCCAAGTGCCACATAGCCATCGTAGTGGCCACTGCGCGCGGCCATGGCAATGGCCGCAGGAATTTCGAGCGCACCTGGTACCGAGAGCATTTCCGCTGTGTGGCCCGCGCCATAGATGGCCGCTGTTGCGCCGCTAATCAGCATTTCGCTGATATCGTGATAATAGGGGGCAACGACGAGTAGAATGGGCTTCATAGGACCTCGATAGGGCGGTGGCCGCAGACTTCTAGACCATAACCCTCTAATCCGACAATGGTTTTTGGTGAATTAGTGAGCAGGGTCATTTGGTGTACGCCCAAATCGGCCAATATCTGCGCGCCGATACCGTAATCACGCAGGATGGGCGTGCTTGGCTCCTCACCGCGTTTGAGCTTAAGGCCGTCACTTGCGGCCGTGCGACGCGGCTCGCGCAGCAGCACGACCACACCCGAACCTTGCTCATCAATCGCCTTCATGGCGGCGTGCAAAATGCCTGCTTTGCCGTGTGAACTATCGCCCAGCACATCGTGCAAGACATCCAGCGCATGCATACGCACGAGCGCTGGGCGCTCAACCCCGATTTTATTTTTGATGAGTGCGAGATGCTCGGCATAGCCAGGGTTCTGGGCGTAGGCGATGCATTGCCAATCCCCCGAAAAGCTGGTGCTGATGGTGCTTTCGACCATACGCGTGACCAGCTTTTCGCTGCGGCGACGATAGGCAATTAAATCCGCAATCGTGCCGATTTTGAGCTTATGTTCAGCGGCGAATTTCAGCAAATCGGGCAGGCGCGCCATGGTGCCGTCATCGTTCATGATTTCGCAAATCACGCCCGCAGGGGTGACGCCCGCAAGGCGCGCAATATCCACCGCTGCTTCGGTATGCCCCGCACGCACCAGCACGCCACCCTCGCGCGCCTCAAGCGGGAAGATGTGGCCAGGGGATGCAATATCATAAGGCTGCGCGAGTGGGTTCATCGCCACGCTGATGGTGTGGGCACGATCCGCGGCTGAAATCCCCGTCGTCACGCCCTCGCGTGCTTCGATGGAAACGGTGAAGGCGGTGGCGTGGCGGCTGGAATTGTGGCGGGCCATGGGTGGCAGGCCGAGGCGCTCGACTTGTGGTTTCTCAAGCGCCAAGCAAATGAGCCCGCGCGCGTGTTTCGCCATGTAATTGACGGCTGCCGCATCGCAAAATTGGGCGGGAATGACAAGGTCGCCTTCGTTCTCACGGTCTTCGTCATCCACCAGAATGACCATGCGGCCAGCCTTGGCTTCGGCGATGATTTCTTCGATAGGGCTAAGCTTACTCATGCCATTTTCTTTTCTGTCAGCCGCGCGACATAGCGCGCCAGCATATCCACTTCGAGGTTTACGCAATCACCCGCTTTCAGGCTGCCAAAACTGGTGACCTTCGCCGTGTGGGGAATGATGTTGACGGTAAACTGCGTGGTGGGCGTGCCCGCAACGCCGCTGCCATCTTTCACATCGTTCACGGTGAGCGATACACCATCGAGCGTGACGGAGCCTTTGGGTGCAATGAAGCGCGCAAGGTGCGGCGGCACTTCGAATGTCCAGATGGTGGAATCGCCACTTTTTTCAGTCGACACAACACGCGCCAAACCATCCACATGGCCGCTGACGAAATGGCCGCCCACCGCACCGCCAACGCTGAGCGAAGGTTCGAGGTTGACCATGGTGCCCACTGCCCAATCACGCGCGGTGGTGCGCGTCATGGTTTCGTTCGAGAGGGAAACTTTGAATTCGTTATCGTTCACCTTCACGGCCGTGAGGCAAATGCCGTTGCAGCAAATGGAATCACCCACCTCGACCGCGAAGGGTTCGCGCATCGCAATCGTCACCATACAATCGCCGCGTTGGTCGACGCGGCGGATGGTGCCTTGGGTTTTTACTAATCCTGTGAACATGCGTTAGAGCTCGTACCGTTCATATGTGTCATCGCCCAGTGCGCGCGCATCGGTGCGCGTGGCTTTGGCGAGGGTGGTATTTAGTCCATCTATCGGTGATTTACCAGCATTTCCGAGTGTGAGGTGCGCGTGGTAATGGTGCAGGGTTTCGACCAGCCCCGAGGCAAGGAACGCGGCCGAAAGTGTAGGGCCAGACTCGATAAATGCGCGGGTGATGCTCTCGGTGGCCAGTGCGGCAAGGATGGTGTGGGGGGCGAGGGTGCCATCCTCCACCACCAAAAATTTCACCCCAGCCTCGCGCAATTCGGTGGCGTGGCTGGCATTTAATTCCACCGCTTCGGTACTGGTGATGACCCAGAGGGGGATTTGGTTGGCGGTTTTGACGAGTTTGCTTTTGAGCGGCAAGCGCAAGTGCCTATCACACACTACGCGCACAAGGTTGGGTTGGGGCGCAATCGGTGCGCGCACGGTGAGGAGTGGATCATCCGCCAGTACGGTGCCAATGCCGGTGATGATGCAATCGAACTGTGCGCGCAGCAGATGGCCATGCTGGCGCGCAAATTCACCCGTGAGCCATTGGCCACCGCCATCGCCGCGTGCCATGAAATGGTCGGCGCTGGTGGCGAGTTTCAGGGCGACATAGGGTAAATTTTGTTCGATGCGGCGGAAGAAACCTTTGTTGAGGCGAATTGCTTCAGGGGTGGGTTTGATGACGACATCGATGCCCGCTGCGCGCAGCATGGCGGCGCCTTTTCCGCTGACGCGTGGGTCGGTGTCTTCACAGCCGATGACAACACGAGCGATGCCTGCATCAATGAGCGCTTGGGCGCAGGGTGGTGTTTTGCCGTGGTGGGCGCAGGGCTCGAGCGATACATAGGCCGTTGCGCCGCGCGCGGCATCGCCCGCTTGTTTCAGCGCTTCGGTTTCTGCATGTGGGCGGCCACCCTCTGCCGTGCGGCCAACACCAATGATGGTGTTGTTTTTGACAAGGATGCAGCCGACGCTGGGGTTGGGCCATGTGCGGCCAAGGCCACGCTCGGCAAGGCGCGTGGCGTGGAGGAGGAAGTGGGTATCGCGCAGCATTATTTATATATCTGAATGAAGGTCAGAATTTTTTTTGTAAATATCAGTTTGATACGATATTTTTCGTATATGACCCTTTTTTGAGTTTTATCTACTATTTCGCTGGAAGTTGGAGGTCCTAATTTTTTAAAAACAGACTCTTCATTGTCACCAATTTGAACTCCAAAAATGCTATCACAGCCATATTCGTAGCTAGAATAACAACCAATTGAATCAACTTTGTCATTATCATCAAAAGTAATACCAATATTACTTTCATTAAACTGACCCTTATTAGTGGTATATATATATACCTCTGGCTGATTATTTTTTGTTAGCTGTGTATCTGCTATTTGTGGTTCGCCAAATCCGTAGATGATTTCTTCTCTAGTCATGCCAAATGAGGCATTTTCATAAGATGATAAAATTTTAGGGCGATTTGCAAAATCATGCTTTAAATCGTCGTAAATAATCACACCTGTAATTCCAGCAATTAGTACGATGACAACAATTACAAACCTTTTGACTAATTTTTTCCAGTTCCAGCGATTGCATGTTTTTAGATAGAGCGTCAAAAGCGCAATAATTATAACACTTAAAAAAATGCCAGTTCCAAGAGTCATAGCTTTAACCTAAAGTTTATCGACAAACTTCTCGAAATCCTTCGCCTCGCCGAAATCGCGGTAGACGCTGGCGTAGCGGATATAGGCAACGGCATCGAGTTTTTTCAGTTCATCCATGACGAGCGCGCCGATGCGGCGGGTGGGGATGTCGGACTCGCCTTCGGATTCGAGTTTTTGCACAATGCGGTTGATGGCCATTTCCACCGAATCCGCATCCACAGGGCGTTTACGCAGGGCAATGGCCATGGAGCGGGCGATTTTATCGCGGTCGAAAAGCCTGCGCTCGTTGTTACTTTTCACCACCGTCAGCTCGCGCAGTTGCACGCGCTCGAACGTGGTGAAGCGCGAGTTACATGCAGGGCAAAACCGGCGGCGGCGGATGGAGGAGCCGTCCTCGCTGGGGCGAGAATCTTTTACCTGAGTATCCTCATGGTTGCAGAAAGGACAGCGCACAACTTCTCCTAGCTATAGATGGGGAATCTATCCGTCAGCGCGCGGACTTTGGCTTTGGTGGCAGCTTCCACCGCCGCGTTTGCTTCGGGGCTTTCCGGGTTTTTGCTCAGGCCATCGAGTACATCGCCAATCAAATTGCCGATTTCCTCGAACTCTTTGATGCCGAATCCACGCGTGGTGCCCGCAGGGGTGCCGAGGCGCACGCCGCTGGTGACGAAGGGCGATGCGGGGTCGAACGGAATGGCGTTTTTGTTGCAGGTGAGGCCAGCGCGCTCGAGCGCAGCCTCGGCCACTTTACCCGTCACGTTTTTGGGGCGCAAATCGACCAGCACGAGGTGGTTATCCGTGCCGCCTGAAACAATATTCAGGCCACGTTTGACGAGCACTGCTGCGAGTGCGCGGGCGTTATCGACAATCGCTTGGGCATATTGCTTGAAGGCTGGTTGCAGCGCTTCACCATAGGCCACGGCTTTACCCGCCATGACATGCACCAGCGGCCCGCCTTGGATGCCAGGGAAGATGCTGCTGTTGATGGCCATCTCGAGGGTTTGGTCTTTGCCCATTGGGGTTTTGCCAACGACGAGTTCGGGCACGTTGGAGAGAATCATGCCGCCGCGAGGCCCGCGCAAAGTTTTGTGGGTGGTGGTGGTGACGATGTGCGCGTGTGGCAGCGGCGAGGGATACGAACCGCCCGCAACGAGGCCTGCGATATGTGCCATATCGACCATGAAATACGCGCCGACTTTATCGGCAATTTGGCGGAAGCGCGCCCAATCCACCACGCGTGGGTAAGCCGAGAAACCCGCGATGATGAGTTTGGGTTTGTGCTCGATGGCGAGTTTTTCAATCGCATCGTAATCGAGCAAGTGGGTGTCTTCGCGCACGCCGTAGGTGATGGCGTTGAACCATTTGCCCGACTGGTTGACGGGTGCGCCGTGGGTGAGGTGGCCGCCCGCCGCGAGCGATTGACCCATGATGGTATCACCCGGTTTGAGCAGCGCGTTGAACACACCTTGGTTGGCTTGGCTGCCGCTGTTTGGCTGCACGTTGGCGTAGTTGGTGTTGAACAGTTTTTTCGCGCGGTCGATGGCGAGTTGCTCCACCACATCCGCAAATTCGCAGCCGCCATAGTAGCGCTTGCCTG
>CAUJIC010000003.1 GCA_963205305.1 Pseudomonadota bacterium
GCGTGGCCTTGGTGGCGGTGACGCGGATGAGCAGGCGCGCTATATTGAGGCAGTGGTGAGTGTGCCAAACGGTGCGCTACGCGTGGCGAGTGTGTATGTGCCCAATGGGCAGGATGTGGCCTCGGATAAATTCCCCTATAAATTGAAATTTTTGGAGCGGCTGCGCGCGCATTGGGCGGAGCGGTTGACGTATCACGAAGTGGCAGTGCTGGGCGGTGATTTCAATGTCGCGCCCGCGCCGATGGATGTGTATGACGCGGCGGCGCTTGATGGATCGGTCTGCTATCACCCCGCCGAGCGCGAGCGCTTGCGGGCGTTAATGCATTTGGGGTTTTATGATGCGTTTCGTGTGAGTAACCCCACGAAGCAACAATTCAGCTGGTGGGATTATCGCGGCAATGGGTATGAGCGCGGGCACGGCTTGCGCATTGACCATTTGCTATTATCAGCGATGGCGGCGGATAAGCTAGCGGGCTGTGAGATTGATGAAGCGCCGCGCGCGGAGGACAAACCCTCTGACCATGCGCCGGTGATTTGCACGTTGAAACTATAGCGTCGCGATAAACGCTTCGAGGGCTTTTTCGGCTTCTTCCAATTCTTTTTGCAACTGGCTGTAGGATTTGTTGAGACGCACGAGTTGGCTGGCATCGCCGCTGGTGCTGGCGACGGCGAGGGCGTTTTCCATTTCGTCTTTTTTCTCGGAGAGTACGCGCACGGCGTCTTCCAGCTTCGCGGCTTCTTTTTCGGATGCGCTGCCGCCCGATTTTTTCTCATTCTTCGCTTTGCGGGCCTCTTGTTTGGTGCTCTCGCGCTCGCGCTTGCGCTGGGCGACAACGAGTTTGCGGTAATCGTCGAGGTCGCCTTCGTAAGGCACACAGCTACCATCGGCGACGAGCCAGAGGCGGTCGCAGACATTTTCGACGAGGTGAGGGTCGTGGCTGACCAGTATCACCGCGCCGGTGTAGTTGTTGATGGCTTGGGTGAGAGCCTCGCGCGCGTCGATATCGAGGTGGTTCGTTGGCTCATCGAGCAGGAGGATGTGCGGGGCGTCGTAGCTCATTAAACAGAAAAGCAGGCGGGCTTTTTCACCGCCTGAGCAACTGCCGACTAACGTATCAGCTTTATCCTTATCGAACCCGAAGCGGCCAAGCGCAGCGCGTACGCGTGATTCGTGGAGGCCGACCATGGCTTCCTGCATAATTTGGTAGGGGGTTTTGGTGACATCCAGCTCATCGGTTTGGAACTGGGCGAAATAGCCGACTTTGAGTTTGCCGGATTTGACAATATCACCCGCCAGCTCAGGCAAGCGGCCTGAAAGTAATTTCACCAGCGTAGATTTACCGTTGCCGTTCGCGCCGAGCAGGGCGATGCGGTCATCCATATCGATCCGCAGGTTGAGCTTTTTCAGAATTGGTTTTCCAGTTTCGTAGCCCGCATCGACATAATCCAGCGTGATGAGGGGGGAGCGCAGTTCTTGCGGCTCGGGGAATTCGAAGGCGGTGACGCGGTCGGCCATCACGGCATCGACGATATCCATTTTCTGAATGGCTTTCAGGCGGCTTTGCGCTTGGCGGGCTTTGGATGCGGTGGCACCGAAGCGATCGACGAATTTTTGCATGTGCGCTTTTTGCTTGAGTTGCTTCTCGCGTAGGGCGGCTTGGTTGAGCAACCGCTCGGCACGGCGGCGTTCGAATTCGTCATACGTACCCGTGTAAGCATTCAGTTTTTTGTCTTCCATATGCAAAATATGTGTGACGGTTTTGTTGAGGATGTCGCGGTCATGCGAAATGATGAGCAGCGTTTCCTTGTAGCGCATCAGGTAGTTCTCGAGCCAGACCATTGCCTCGAAATCGAGGTGGTTGGTGGGCTCATCGAGCATCAGCAAATTGGGTTGGCGGAATAAGGTTGCGGCAAGTGCCACGCGCATGCGCCATCCGCCTGAGAAATCGGAGATAGGGCGTAGTTGGGCATTTGCATCAAACCCTAGGCCTGCGAGGATGGTTGCCGCGCGCGAAGGGGCGTCATAGGCGTCGATTTCCTCAAGGCGGGTGTAGATGTAACCCATGCGCTCGGGGTCTTCGACAGTTTCGGCTTCTTTCATAAGCGCAGCGCGCTCGGTATCAGCGGCAAGAACAATGTCGATGAGTGGGGTATCATCCTCGGGTAAATCTTGGCGCACCCAGCCTACAGTGGCGTTTTTGATGAGGTTGATGTCGCCGCCATCCGCCACCAGTTCCCCCGCGATGAGTTTGAACAGGGTCGATTTGCCGATGCCGTTTGGCCCTACCAGCCCCACGCGCTGCCCACTGCCGATGGAAAGCGAAGCTTTTTCTAGCAGTGTACGGCCGCCAACGCGGTAGGTGAGATCGGAGATACTGAGCATAGTTGGCAATCGTGGGTGGTTAAAGGCGGCGCAACCTAGAGGGTGAGAGGAGCAAGGTCAACCCTTGCTTTGGGGCGCATTTTTGCGCTAAATCGGTGGGGGATAGAGGAGAGAGCGATGGTTGAGATTCATATTGCCTACCAAGGTGAACTGCGGTGCGCGGCGACGCATATGCCTTCGGGCACGGTGATGGTGACGGATGCTCCCGTTGATAACCATGGCAAAGGCGAGAGCTTTTCGCCTACCGACCTTGTGGCAACGGCGCTTGGCACCTGCATGATGACGATTATGGGGATTGCGGCCGAGAAGCTGGGGCTGGATTTGCGCGGCACGACGGTGGTGGTAAAGAAAAGCATGGTGGCCAAGCCAACACGGCGGGTGGGGGAGTTGGCGGTGGTGATTACGGTGCCACTCGCGCTGGATGAGGCGCAAAAGGAAGCGCTGAACCACGCGGCGATGACATGCCCAGTCTATGAGAGCTTGCACCCTGATATCGCCACACCTGTTGAATTTCGCTGGGTCTGAGGCCTATTGTTTATGCCTAAACTTGACATACGTAGGCGCACGCCCCATGTAGTAGGCTCATTTAGTGGGATGGTGTTGTGGACGCGTTAGCGCAATGGTTCGAGGCAGTGGTGCAATGGCTGGTGGCACTGGTTGAGCATTTGGGCGTGCTAGGCATTTTTATTATGACCTTCCTTGAATCGACCTTCATGCCCATTCCCTCAGAAATGACGATGATTCCTGCCGGTTATTTGGTGCAGCAAGGTAAAATGGATTTGGTGAGCGTGCTGGTGGCTAGTATTATTGGCACGATTGGCGGCGCGTATTTTAATTACCTGATTGCACGCCATTTTGGGCGAGGGTTATTTCTGCGCTATGGCAAGTATTTCCTAATGACCCCAGCGAAATTAGCAAAGCTGGAATCCTTTTTTGCGAAGCATGGGGCGATCTCGACGTTCATCGGGCGCCTCATTCCAGGGATTCGCCATTACATTTCGTTCCCTGCGGGTCTTGCACAAATGGATCAGCGGGCGTTTCTTATTTATACGGGCCTTGGCGGCGCAATATGGATGAGCATTCTGCTCGCACTGGGCTATCACATTGGTGAAAACAAAGAGCTGATGATGACCTACTTCCCGATGGTGAAAGGCGCACTGCTGGTATTTATTGTAACGCTTTGTATTTTTTATGTATGGCGCAATAAGAAAGCGGCAAAAAAACTACTAATTAATGAAGAAGGTTCATCGCCAGATGATAAGTAATGAACGAAGCCGCGTAGGCTAGTGCCATTAAATAGCTGAACGAAATCCACATGAACTTGCTACTGTTCGTCTCGCGCTTAATCACCGCGAGGGTGGAAATACATTGTGGCGCGAATACAAACCATACAAGGAACGACAATGCGGAAGGCAAACTCCACCCACCTGCGAGGGCGGTGGCAAGTGAGCTGACATCCTCGTCGACATTGCTGATGGCATAGACGGTGCCGAGAACTCCCACCGCCACTTCACGCGCGGCCATCGCGGGTAGTAGGGCGATTACCATTTGCCATGTGAAACCAATGGGAGCGAACAGCGGCGCAAGAAAAATACCCAGCATGCCCGCGTAGCTATGTTCAATCGCATTCGGTGTGCCAGCAGGTGCGATGGGGAAGGTGGAGAGCACCCAAATGCCGACGATGACGACAAAGATAATACCCCCTGCGCGCCGCAGGAAAATTTTGGCGCGTTCCAAAAGTCCAAGCGCGACATTCTGGATGGCGGGAATTTTGTAGGTTGGCAGCTCCATCACGAAACTATCAACGGTTTCGGTATAGACAAACCGCTTGAGAACAAATGCAACGAGCAAACCAGAAACGAGGCCAAGCATGTAGAGGCAAAACATGACAAGGCCCTGCAAATTCATGCCGTGGATGGAGGTTGCGGGGATGAAGGCGGCAATGAGCAATGTGTAGACGGGAAGTCGCGCGCTACAGGTCATGAGCGGTGCAATCAGGATAGTGATAAGGCGATCGGATTTATGCTCGATGGTGCGGGTGGCCATGATGCCAGGAATGGCGCAAGCAAAGGAGGAGAGAAGTGGTATGAAGGCTTTGCCGTGGAGGCCGACCCCACCCATCATGCGGTCGAGCAGGAAGGCCGCGCGCGCCATGTAGCCTGAATCCTCAAGCACAAGGATAAAGAGGTAGAGCACCAGAATTTGTGGCAGGAAGATGATCACCCCACCAACACCAGCGATGAGTCCATCGACGAGGAAGTTTTTTAGCAAGCCATCCGGCAGGGTATTTCCTACAAACTCGCCCAGCGCGCCGAAGGTCGCGTCAATCGCATCCATCGGCATGGATGACCATGTGAACACCGCTTGGAACATCAGAAACATAAGGCCAATGAGAATGAAAAGCCCAAAGAATGGATGCAGCAGTACGCGGTCGATTGCGTAGGTGGTGACGGGCGGTGTTCCATAATGCACACCCGCTTGGTCGAGCATGGCAAGGGTGCTGCGATTAAGCTCGCGCAGCTCGGTGGCGCTAGGTTCGTGCCATGTGCTGACGTTGTGCTTGGGCGTTGCTAACAGTGCTGTATCTAGTGCCGCGAGTAACGCATCGAGCGCTCCGCCGCGCACTGCAACTGTAGGGATGACAGGCACGCCAAGGAGTTTTGATAGGGCGGCGCAATCAACCGTGATGCCGCGGCGGAGCGCAATATCGTGCATGTTGAGCGCTAGAATCATCGGGACGCCGAGTTGCTTGAGCTCCAGCGCAAAACGCAAATGCAGCTTGAGGTTGGTCGAATCAGCCACGCAAATGACGAGGTCAGGCCGCCCGACATCGTGCAGTTTTCCAAGCAACACGTCGCGCGTAACGGCTTCATCGGGGCTACGAGCACGCAGGGAATAGCTGCCTGGTAAATCGAGGAGACGGAAGGCTTGCCCCGTTTTGGTGTGGGCGACACCCTCCTTGCGCTCGACTGTTACACCCGCATAGTTTGCCACCTTTTGATGGCTGCCTGTGAGGCGGTTGAAGAGCGCCGATTTGCCAGAATTGGGGCAGCCAGCAAGGGCGATGAGGGGCATGGACATGGCGTTAAGCAATCCGTTCGATGGAGATATAGCTAGCGTCGCGGCGGCGTAGGGCGATGGAGCGGTCGGAGATTTCGATGGCGAGCGGGTCGCGCCCAAACGGGCCTGTGTGCGCCAAGCGCAAATCCATCCCCTCATGCAGCCCCATCTCGAGCAGTTTTCGCATCAGCGCATCATCGGCTTGGATAGCAGTGATGCGTGCTTTTTCGCCGCGCTTTAAATCGGTCAGGTTCATATATTATCCATTGCGTTACCGACACTTAATAGTGCAAATGAGAACCATTTGCAATTAGAAAATAAAGCGTAACTCTACGGCTGATATGCGCCGCAGCCTTGATCTATATCAGCTAAATTACGATGTGCGGCAGAGGGCATCGTAAAATGAGGTTTATGGCGAAAATAAATCCAAAAAACAGGCACTTTTCCTATGAATTGTCATAATGCTGTAACAATCCTGTGGCACAGTAGCAGGGTATGAGTTTACCGACTGACATTGCTGAAATGAAGCGTGAGGCTGTGGTTGCACCTGCGATCACGGGGGATGGTGTAGTTGCGCAAGTTGATGAGGTGACGGAAAAGCAGGAGAAAGAAAAAAGCTTGCAGTCCGTGAAAGGTCCATGGCATTGGGTAGGTGGAATAGGTTCTGCTATGCGTAAGGCGGCAATTAGCGTAACCCCTGCATTTATCGTGAACAATTCGTCCAATATCCTCGGTGCTTCGCATGTCGCCACTGAGTTCGTTATGTTTAAGTCGGGCATGAAGGGGAATAAGTTAGTTGATAACCCAAGTAACCCAGCGAATTGGGTTATAGAGCCAGTACAAAAAATTTGGCAGGATATAGCTACTAATTCAAAATCTCGTGACTATTCAGTTGAGCAGATTTTTGCAGGTAATCCAGTTGCAAACTTTAAGAAATTTGCAATGGATACAAACGATGCAAGTCACCGCGAAGCAGATCGCCAAATTTCAGAAAATCAATCGCGTATAAAATTGGGAGAAAAAGCGAAATCGCTTTCGCTTGGCAACCCTTGGCAGACGCGTACAACGTTTGTAGGATTAGTCATTTGGGCGCTTAGCGCAGTAATTCCTGAGCGTAAAGATTCCGACCAAGAAGTTGAGCGCATGGCTACCATGAGAACACTTCATCCCATTCAGTATGTCGGTGAGCGGTTAAAGCAAGCTGTATGGGTTCCTGAATGGAGTTCTCACAAGCGCCAGATGTTAGGTCTAGGTTATGTTGTTATTGGGGCGTGTTCCACGATGGGTTCGTGGCGTCAGCGTAGAGATTTGAATCCTGCTCTAGTAGAAGATGCCAAGCTTATCGCTAAAGGGTTGAAGAAAGCCTATACATTTAACGGTGCGTATCTAGGCACGTCTGTGCTTTCATTTTTAAGCTCCATTCCACTGTTATTCGCGCTAGATGAGAATAAGGGATATTCGACCTTTGGGACAATCTTGATGGGACGAATCCCTGTGATGGTGAAGAGCATAAAACAGAAATATAGAGATAATGATCCAGGTGCTAGTTCTTACACTGCTGGCATGGTTAGCTTTCAGTTGGAGAATGCACTCCAGGCTTTAATCGGTGGCGCAGAAAAATTGCCTGACGGTACGATTGTTGATCATGAGGATGAAAAGCAAAGAGCAATTAAGGCTGCAAAAATAATCAAGCGCGAACAAAAAGAGCATGGCGCTAAACATCATTCATCAAACTCAGATGCCGTGCCAAGTATGGTCGTCTCGAACGTTTCGCACGATGATATGGCCATGCCAGATCGCGTGCTACAGCAGCAGGCGACATCTGTTAAATAAGCGACGCAGTGTAAACTAAAAAGGGCACCTTTCGGTGCCCTTTTGTTTGAGTGCAGGCTCTCACTAGTGAGAGGCTAAACTTATTTCGCGTTGAATTCGACTTCGACGCGGCGCTCCTTGGCCATGCAGGCGATTTTAGCTGCACGCTTCTTCTCGCTCTCGCAGCCAGCTTCTGGGCTCGATTTACCAAGGCCTTTGATGTCGCCTTCGGTTTTGAGGCGCGACTTGGAATCAAGATACGCTTTTGCTGCTTCCACACGCTTGGTCGCGAGTGCATCGTTATACGACGCGCTACCAAACTGGTCGGTGTAGCCGTAAATGGTGACATCCGTAATCGCTGACGAATCGTTGATGACTTTGGCAAGTTCATCGAGCTTCGCTTTCGATTCAGCAGTCAGGGTCGATTTGTTGAAATCGAAATAGAGGGTACGTTTTTCGCGCTCAGCTGCCGAAAGCTGTGCGATAGGGGCCGGCGCTGGTGCTGGGGCAGCAACGGGCGCTGCGGCAACAGGTTTAGGTGCTGGCGCTGCTGGGGCACACGGGTCGTTTGCGTCTTGCCATTTGGTGCGTACGCAGTTCCCACGTGAATCTACTACAGGGCCACTGTTCTTGTCGTAGGCGGCATCTTCGGCCGAAGCAGCAAAGGTTGGGGATGCGGCGGAAAGCGCAATCAGGCTGACGGCAGCGAGAAGTGAAGAACGCATAGGAAGCTCCGAGGTTAAGGATGGGATTGAGGCGCGTACCATAGCGCGCCCGCGCGTTTGGGCAAGCGAGAATTTATGGGTAAGGCTGAGGGCGGGTTCTAGGCTGATTTTTTTGCGTTATGGCGTGCAACGGCGCGCTCGATGCATTCTATCATTTGCCCAGCAATATCCTGCCCTGTGGTGGATTCAATGCCCTCGAGACCAGGGCTGGAGTTGATTTCGAGCACCTTGGGCCCTGAAGCAGAGCGAATGATATCGACACCTGCAACTTTAAGGCCGACGATTTTGGCGGCTTGGATGGCAATTTTACGCTCCTCAGCGGTGATTTTGATTTCCGTTGCCGAGCCACCCAGATGCATGTTGGCACGGAATTCACCCGCGGGGGCCACGCGCTGCATCGAGGCGACCACTTTATCATCGATGACGAAGCAGCGTATGTCCTTACCATCGGCTTCTTTCACGAATTCCTGCACGAGGATATTGGCCTTCAAGGATTTGAAGGCGTTGATGATACCTTCCGCCGCGTTGGTGGTTTCGGCCAATACGACGCCAACACCTTGCGTGCCTTCGAGCAGTTTGATGACCACGGGCGCGCCGCCGACCATTTTGATGAGCTCCGAGGTTTCCTGCGGTGAGTGCGCGAAGGAGGTGACGGGCATGGGGATGGATTTTTGGGCGAGCATTTGCAAGGTACGAAGTTTATCGCGGCTGCGGCTGATGCCCACAGCGCCGTTGAGACAATAAGCACCCGAAATTTCGAACTGGCGTAGTACGGCACATCCATAGAACGTGATGGCAGGGCGGATGCGTGGAATAACGGCATCGAACTGGCTGAGGATTTCGCCGCCGCGATAGTGGATTTCGGGCTCATCCGCACTCACGTTCATGTAGCAATGCTGGATATTGACAAAGCGCATGGTGTGGCCGCGCTCGCGCCCTGCCTCCATGATGCGTTTGTTGGAGTAGAGCTCGCGGTCGGAGGCGAGGACGGCAATTTTAAGGCCGCCGCTTTCGCCCGCGATATCGTCGCGGTAGAGGTGGCGGGCTTCGATATCGGACAGCATGCCTTGGGTAAAGGATTTCTCGGGGTCGATCAGCATTCGGCCTTGCATAGCTTCGCGGCCGAGCAGCATACGGTAGCCCAGCGCATCGCGGTTGGTGAGGGTGAGCTGGATGGTTTGGGTGACGTTACCGATGCGCACCGAAGTTTCGATCACCGCGCGGCGTTCCGTATGGCCTG
This sequence comes from Pseudomonadota bacterium, assembly GCA_963205305.1. Classification (GTDB taxonomy): domain Bacteria; phylum Pseudomonadota; class Alphaproteobacteria; order Rickettsiales; family UBA3002; genus QFOX01. Next base: position 9,221 of record CAUJIC010000003.1, read on the forward strand.
AGGAAGATTTTACATCGCGCTCATCGACTAGTGGAGCGCGGCACTGGACCGTGATTTTGCGGTCTTTCTGGATGGGATTAATATCGAACCGCACCCATTGATCGCCACGCGACGTAAAAATCTCGATATTATCGGCATGCAGTGCACTGGTGCGAGCACCCGAATCAATCCGCGCTTTGATAGCAGGCAAGTGAATATCGGGCAGCGAGCACCATTCTTCTTTGCCGATAATCATTTTTTGAGTGATGAGCATGTGTGCCTACCGCGCGTGAGTGTGTGCAAGGGCTATAGCAGACAGTTAGCCGAAAGCAAGGTGACAACAAAAAACCCCGAGAGAATGTCTCGGGGTTTTCGTTTTAGCGTGGATTTGCCTTATCTTAAGCGAAGGAGAAATCGCTAGCCGATAGGTCGCTTGCATGGACGCCCACAAGGGTAATCGATGCTTGCGTGTTGAAGGTGATAACCGCGTTACCATCTGCATTGGTGGTAAGGTGCGAGCTAACATCACTCCAATCGTTGAGGTAGGTAGCTTTGCCCGTTTCAAAGGCGATGATATCGTTGCCGATAGTGAAATCGTTGATGATATCGTTACCGAAATTGAGTTGTGAGATGGTTGTGGTGCAGCCAGTGCTAGCCGAGGCAGCGAATACGAACGTATCGCAGCCCGTGTAACCACCGAGTACATCGTTGCCGAGGCCACCCGTGATGGTGTCGTTGCCTTGGTCGCCGCCGATGAGGTCGTTACCAGCACCACCGTTGATTTTGTCGTCGCCAGTCCAGCCCCAGATGGTGTCATTGCCAGCATCGCCATTTACGGTGTCGTTGCCTTCATCGCCGAAGAGAAGGTCGTTGCCAGCACCGCCGTAGGTAAGGTCGTCGCCGCTACCCGAGTAGATGATGTCGTTGCCAGCATCGCCGTAGAGGGTATCAGCACCATCTTCACCCCAGATGGAGTCGTTACCTTCACCACCGTAGATGGTATCGTTCACGCCGCCATAGGTGCCACCGAAGAGGCTATCGTCACCACAACCGCCATCGATGTAGTCGTTATCTTCTTCACCATAGATGGTGTCGTTGCCAGTGCCGCCGTACATTTTGTCTGCACCCCAGTCGCCAACCATGTGGTCGTGACCCGCGCCGCCATACATGGTGTCGTCGCCAACAATGTTGCTGCTCAGCTCGCCGCCGTACATGGTGTCGTTACCCGCGTTGCCGAAAAGAAGGTCATGGCCAGCATCACCCGTAATCAGGTCGTTGCCAGCGCCGCCCACAACGGTATCAGCGCCGCTCCACGCGTAGGCGGTGCCGCCATTGTTACTAAGGACGATATAGTCGTTGCCAATGTTGCCATAGACAGTGTCGTTGCCACCGTTGGAGGCGTAATAGGTGTTCTCGGTGCCGAAATAGATGCTTTCCGAAGCAGTGGTACCGTAAATGGTTTTGAGCCCTGCAGGTGCGCCTGGGATGGTCACGTTGTCGTTGCATGGGTTGCACACGGGAGGTTTAACGGGAGGTTTAACGGGTGCACATTTGGGGGCTTTGTAAGTCATTTCGTCTATCCTTTTTGATAATGTGAATGCTTGCGAGGAATTAGTTAATAAGTATTAATTACTAGAATTTTATCTTTTGCGCAACCATCAAAGTATTAAACTTTTGTGACAGAAATAAGCGATTGATTTATTTGATTATAAAACATCGTCTTGCACATAGAAAAACCTTGCTAATGATTACTTGCGGCATTACTTACTTAATGAATAGATGGTAACTAAGCGAGGATGCCAACAATGGGTGGTCAGAGCGGATGTTTGGGATTGATCATTATTGTCGCGGTTCTTTATTTTACGGACGCGGGTAGCTGGACGTTACGTCAACTCAATTCAATTAACACGCAGTGCTATCCTACACTTTCTGGGCTGGGCCCTGAGATTGCTAACCCCGTATGTCAGGGCGTTTCCAAGGGCTTCGGCGCAATGAACCAAGTTTTGGATGACGCAAGCTATACACTGGATGACCTGAAGCGGCGGATAATGGGCGATAGCACACTGGAGTCCATTGATGCCTTTGCATCGGAGTTGGGCAGAAACGTTAGCGATTTGGCCAGTTCAAACGCCGATCTATCGCGGATGATGTCGCTTGGGCCCAATAGCATGCAGGGTTTTTCAGCGAGCCAGTCATTTCAGAATGCTATCGATAGTTTTGCGATTGGTCAGGGATATTTCAAAGATCCGACGACGAGTTTGCAGGGTATTTCGTGGTTGCAGCGTGGCGCGCAACAGCCGATGGGCTATGGTGTGATGTCACAGCTTTCGCTGGGCAGTTTGTATGCGAGGGGTGGGCAGGGAATTCCGCAGAACCCGCGGGCGGCGGCGGCGTATCTACGGCAGGCGAGCCAGTCTATTTCGACGCTATCGGCAAGCAACTCACCCCAAGCGCAACAAATTTTGAATACGCTGCCTGCATCGCCTCAACGCATTCAGCGCGATATAGAGCGCGCGGTGCAACAGTTATCGCAGGCGATGCCAAGACGATAAGTAAGTAGGTAAGAAAAGTTAGCTGATGGTAGCGATTTAGAGGGCGGTACTAACGGGCCCGTTCACTCTGGTTTCCCACATGCCGTTTGTGCCCCCACCGAGTGCGGTGATGCCTGCCACGCAGGCGATAACAATTAGCGCGCAGATGAGGCCGTATTCAATAGCGGTCGCGCCGGACTCGTTCGAAAGAAAGTTTTTCATGCGACCCCTCTCGTAATCAAAATGGTCTGCAACGTTGAAGCTGCAGACCATTAAGATACTCAATAAGGATGTTTCTAGTTCAGTTCGTTAGAAACGTTGTTGAAGGTCGCGCCGAGGTTGGTACCTACCGATTGCATTGCAACGATGGCAGCTACAGCGATGAGGGCAGCAATCAGGCCGTATTCAATAGCGGTTGCGCCAGATTCGTTCGAAAGGAACGATTTTACAAATTTGGTCATGTTAAACACTCCTAGTTTATAGTGTGCGGTGAGTTTTTGGCATTGCCGAGCTCAGCGACCACTTGGTTTACGCTGGACATCCAGCTGAGGTAAGTAATACCAAAATAATTAACCTTTCGCAAAGTAATTCTCGGGTTTACTCTCATTTTTACAGTGACATTTTAGTAAAATCATCGCGGATAACCATGGGGTTGACTTGCTTATGCCGTGATGGTCTCCATTCATTAACGAGGATATCCAACCCTTGCAGAAAGACGTGGTGGCAGCGCTCCAGCTCGTTCGCCAATGTTGGCTGTGTCCATGCCCGCTGCACAAGGGTAGCACTCAAAAATGAGGGGGTTTCATTGAAGACACAGACACGCATCACGGGCTCGTAACGGCGTGCCCGTTGCAATTCGGACACGGCCGCATGGTATTCTTTCTCGCGCAGCGCACGCCATTCGGTTTTGTCCTCTTGCGAAGCGCATGTGATGTCTTTGTCGGCATAGCGCGTGGTGATGACAGGGGCGCCGTATCGCAGCGTGTAAAGCCATCGCAAATGCAGGCTGCACCAATGGTGATCAGTGGTGATCAGGTTGCGTTCCAAACACAGGTCAATGGGTTCACGTGTGACGCCCAAGGCACGTTTAAACTGGAGTTCGGGAGTTCCTGCATCGTTATCATTGAGCCGAGGGCGTGGTGGTCGTCCACGAACGGTAGTAAAGGCCATGCGTCCCCCTAGTGCTGTGCTGAATGGTAGATTGTGTTGTTAAGGCGGCCTTGCGTTCGCCATCCTTTGCCGTTTGGCAGGCGCCATTCAAAATTCCTCAGCATGGCTTCTTTGGCTCGCCTACGGACATAGCTTGGGTCGAAGCCTGCATTATCACAGACGGCTTCAAAATCAGGGGAGTCGCTGAGTAGCCAGCGGAGGGCGTCTTCACGGGTGCGGCGGGCTTCGGTTTTGCGGGATTGGCTGGCCGCATCCATGAGGGCTTGCGTGATAACGGCACGCCAGAGTCCAGGTTCGTGATCGGCAAATGAGCCAGAGGTGCGTTGGTGGGAGGTAGGGGTAAAATCAGCATTGCCATGGGCTGCCATCATCGTAGTTTCTCCTTGAGCGTGGTTAATGCAATCGAAACACAGAAAAACGAACATAAACAAATGGATTGCCGCTTATTCTCAATTGGTTGATGAGACTAGAAAGGCAACCTATAGTTGTGTTAAGTGATATTTATGCAACCAGCAACCCTAATTATTTTAAGCTAAGGGACTTCCTGATGGGTATGGCTTGGGATAGGGTGAGCATTCATCGTCTGCGCTAGTGTTGCAGCCAACCCCAAAAGAGCCCGTATGAAACGAAGCAAGCGTGCTGCGCCATCACTCGCGCGGGCGAATAAGCGCGCCGAGGCGCTGATTGAGGCGCTGCTGAAGGAGATGCAGCGCGGCGTGCGCGACCAAGCCTTGCTCGAAAGCCCGGAATGGGAGCGGTTGTTTGGCCCCAAACAAAGCGTGGTGGTGAATGTACTGAAGCTGGTTCAGGCGATGGCCTCGCTGCCTAGTGAAGCAGACGTGAAGCCTAGCAAAGAAGTAAACCACGCGGAAGGCGCACCGCTATCTCATGAGGAAATGCAGATGCTTACAGCGTGGCTGGAGCAGGGGGCTGCTCTGCAAGCTGAATGAAGTTGTCGCTGTTAATGGAATATTAAGAGGGATGGACTAAATTAGGGGTGAGAGCAGGGTCACTGCGTTATGGGAGATTGTTATGTCTGATACGGAAAAAACTGGTTTCTTGGATCAGGTCAGAGCCGCACTCGTTCAAAAAACGATGGCTACGCCGCCAGAGGTTGAGCTTGGGAACAAAATATTAGACGCCGCCGAAAAGGCCATTAAGGCAAGTGCACCACTAGTTAAGCAAGGTGTTTCGAAGATGATGCAGCAAGCACTCACGACGCCAACTGCATCGGATTTTACTGCGGCACTAATTTTAGGTCCAGAGAATGTAAGCCAAAAATGTGAAGCAGAGACCCCTTCTGCGCCATTAAAAACGCCGCTGTGTAATGCGGCAGCGGTGCTTAAGGGACAGGGGAAATAACTACCCCTAATGAATAGTATGCGGCGGATGCATGCGACTGATCTCAATCGGCGCTGCAGCTTTCTCGTTGAAACGGGCGGATTTTAGGGCATAGCGGCGCCACAGTGCCCCCGTGGGCGCTAGCGCATCGACCAAGGTAATCAGCGGTGCACGCTGCTGATTAAGTTTACGAGCTAGACTCAACATTTCTGCAAAGAGTTGGAGTAGGGGGCCTTGGCGAAAGCGATGGAATTCTTTGGCAGTCAGCGCATGCTCGACCGCGCTATCAATGGCATCCATCCAATCATCGGGTAGTTGCGCTTTCTCGAGGTGTGCGGCGCGCATGGCCGCCCAGCGGCGCTGAAGGATAATATCGCGCTCGGTAGCTGCACTAGGCGTTTCAGGGATCATAAGGGGTTCGTAGCGCGCACGCTCTAGTGCTGCTTCGAGCATGAACTGGCGCACGAGCGGCGTGCCATCGCTCAGGGATTCGCGCAGCAGCGCGCGTACTTCGATAGGGCGTAACTGAGGGGCATCGGAAATTGCAACGCCCATGTTGACGAGTGCTGCGAGCATATCGAGGATTTTGAAGGCGGGCATGTAGCGAACGTCATCGTGGCTGAGGAGGTTAAGTGCGCGCTCGCGGATGGTGGCAGTGATAAGTCCGCTGTGTGCCCCACGGATTTTTTTGCTGGCGAAGAAACCGTCGATAACGGTAGAAAAATCATACGTGGCTACGGTGCTGACCATGATTCAGCCTACCATATTTGGAAGCGAGATTCTAGCGTTTGTGGTGAAATGCGGAGCGAAATAAAGACTACACTTCGAACCCGTATTTTTCCTTAAGGTAGTCTTTTACTTCTTGCGAAGGTTCCTCGCCATAGCAGCTGGCGACGACCTTGCCGAAATCCTCGAGGTCAATCGTGCCATCACCTTCGATGGACTTCAGGAAAGCGGCCTCGCGTGGGGCTTCGACCAGCACGAAATAATACGCCCAGCGCCCCGTGGTATCCTTCGCTTTGAGCTTATGGATCAGGTGGCCCTTTTTGGCGATGATCGAGTCTACGAATGAGCGGCGTTTATCATCCATGAGTGCTGCTAGAATCCTGTTTTTGTGGGCGTCTTCGCTTTTAAGAGCATACGCCCTCAACCCTCCAAACTCAAGAGATTCAGGAAAAATATGACAAAAACACCTCCAGAAACCTCCCTGCGTGTCAAATTCGACGCAGCCAGCCGCGCCCATTTCTCGCTGTTCCTGCGGCGGGTGATGGGAAGCGTTAGCCCCAGTGTGAAGTTTTCGCATAATTGGCACATCGAGGCGATGAGTGAATATTTGGCGGCATGTGCGGCGGGGCAGGTGACGCGGCTGGTGATTAATCTGCCGCCGCGTATGCTGAAATCGACGATTGTCTCGGTGGCATGGCCCGCGTGGCTGCTGGGGCATAACCCAGCCGAGAGGGTGATGGTGGCGAGCTACGCCCAGTCACTCAGCCTTAAACACTCCACTGATTGCCGTGCGGTATTTCAAGCACCGTGGTATCAGCAGCTATTCACGCATACGCGGTTGGCAACCGACCAGAACGAAAAGGAGAAGTTCGCTACAACGATGCGTGGTTATCGACGATCTGTCTCGGTTGGTGGGGCGGCGATTGGAGAGGGCGGGAATATTCTCATCATTGATGACCCGTTGAACCCACTTCAGGCGAGCTACCACCATCAGCGCCAAAGCGTAAATGAATGGTTCGACCACACATGGGCAACGCGGCTGGATGATAAGCAACGTGGCGCGATGGTGCTGGTAATGCAACGGCTGCACCCTGAGGATTTAAGCGGGTATCTGCTGGCCAAGGGTGGGTGGGAGCATTTGTGCCTGCCCGCGATTGCGCCTGAAAGAACCACGGTACAGGTGGGGGCGTTTCATTATGAGCGTGCGGCGGGCGAGCCGCTGCACAAAGCGCGGGAGCCGCTTACGGTGTTGGAGCGATTGAAGGCGGATTTGGGAAGCGCTAACTTCAACACGCAATATCAGCAAGCACCGATGAAGCAGGTGGGAGCAATCATTCATTCCCATTGGTTGAAGCGGGTGGATGTTGAGATGGGTGGAGCGCAAATTGTGCAATCGTGGGACACGGGCATTAAGACGGGAGATAAGCACGACCCCAGCGCCTGCGTGACGTTTGCGGTGGTGGGTGGGGTGCACCACCTAATCGATATGCTGCTGGTGCGGCTGGAATACCCCGAACTGAAGCGTGAGATAATTAACCATGCTGCGCGATTTAACCCAGAGGTAATCCTCATTGAGGATAAAGCCAGCGGGCAATCGCTGTTACAGGATTTGCGGCGCGAGACTGACCTGCCAGTGATTGGCTGTATGCCTAATGCGGATAAGCTGACGCGCTTGCTTAGGGTAACTCCACTGATGGAGGCAGGAAAAGTCGCATTACCTACCCGCGCATCGTGGCTGACAGCATTTGAGGCCGAATTGTTCAGCTTTCCCGACGGTGCACATGACGACCAAGTGGACGCCATGAGTCAGTATTTGAATTGGGTGCGGAGCAAGGCAAACCCTAGCAATATGCGGGTTCGGCGCCTATGATTGTTAAGGTTTTTGTCACAAAATGTTCACAAAACTGCCGAGTGTTGTGTGCTATTTTTCTAGGATGGAAGAATCCGACCACAAGAACCCAAATGCCAGCAGCGCGCAGCCAGATAGTGGCAGCACGATGGGTCGTGCGCTGTTAAGTGCGGCAGTGTTTGGTAGTATTGGCGCCTTTTTAGGACGATGGCTTGGCAAACGTGGCAACGCAGATGGCAGCAACATGGCTCAGCCTATTATGCAATGGGGTATGGGTGGCTTCTGGGCACTACTTGCGGCGTACTCGGCGCTCAAAAAAAATGACCCTGTGGTACGTGATGATAAGCCCCTAAAGCGCCCTCCTGAAGTGAAATCGCCCATTCGTGATTATTCAACTGCGGGTGAATTGATTGAGGCGCAAGCAAGCACGCTACCCGCCGCGCAAGTGCAGCAAGCAACCGCACAAGCGCAAGGTGTGGTGCAGGATTTGACATCACAACTTGCGGCACAAAAATAATTTCATTTTACCCCTTCCTGATAGTGGACACGCGGGTTACAAACTTAAATATAGAATGGATTTCGTGTGCGACGATGCCGCCCAACGCTAGGGATAATTTCGGTGTCGCATTTGGTACTCGAATCCTCATGTAGCGCTGCTACACTCCGGTTCTGCGCGCCACCGCTCCTAGAAATTTCCACCTAGCCTTGAGCGGCTACCACGCAGGTTAGTTTCTCCCTCAATGAATGGATCCCTTATGGCACGCATGTTTCCGTGGCTATCGACGCGTCGTGTGAATGCACCCGCCGTTGAAGCCAAATCCTACCCCAGCACAACGGCGTATATGATTCCCGCAGGGCAGCCAGTGTGGATGCGCCGCGACATGAGCAAATTTGCGGATGAGGGCTATCGCCGCAATGTGATTGCCCATCGCGCTGTGGCGATGATTGCGACAGCGGCCGCCTCCGTGCCATGGAAGCTAACGCAGCGTACAGCGCGGACGCATCGGATCCTTGAGATGCACCCGCTGTTGACCTTGCTCAACAATCCAAACCCGCTGCAAGGTGGCACGGAGTTGTGCGAAGCGCTGCTGGCGCATCGCCTGATTGCGGGCAATAGCTACCTGCATGCGATTGGCCCGCGTGATTCGGCACCGCTGGAGCTGCATGTGCTGCGGCCTGATCGCGTGGCGATTATTCCGGGGGCGGGCGGGATTCCGAAAGCGTATCGTTACACGATTGATAGTAAATCGGTGGATGTACCGGTCGATGGGATTTCTGGGCAGTCGCGCATTTTGCACCTGAAAGCGTTTCATCCGCTCGATGATTGGTATGGCCTCTCGCCCATGGAGGCGGCGGCCTACAGCATCGACCAGCATAACCAGTGCAGCGCATGGAACCAAGCGCTGCTGCAAAATGGCGCGCGGCCAAGCGGGGCGCTGATGGTGAAGGCGGCGGATGGGCAGGCAGGAACACTCAGCGAAACGCAATATGGTAGGTTGAAGGCGCAACTGGATGAGCAGTTCAGCGGTGCCATTAATGCGGGACGGCCACTGTTGCTGGAAGGCGGGCTCGAATGGAAAGAGATGAGCCTGAACCCGAAGGATATGGATTTCATCAACATCAAGCATTCCTCCGCGCGGGATGTGGCGCTGGCCTTTGGCGTTCCGCCGCAATTGCTGGGCATTCCGGGGGATAATACCTACGCGAATTTGAAAGAGGCGCGCATGGCGTTGTGGGAGCAGACGATTATCCCCCTGCTGCAAAACGTGACCGATGCGCTGAATAATTGGTTGGTGCCGATGTTTGATTCGAGTTTGAGTTTGAGCCTCGACCAAGATGCGATTCCTATTTTTCACCGAGAAACGCGACGCCTATTGGGAGCGCATTGCGAGCGCGGATTTCCTGACGGCGGAGGAGAAACGGAAGTTGCTGGGCATTGGTGTCGAGAATGCGAGCGCGGGCAACAAGTAGAGGCGTCGACACATAAACTTCATCATCAAAGGATTGTATGGAAAACAAAGCGAACCACCGTGCGCGGGGGCAGATGCCTTGCGCGTTTGAAATTAAAACACTTGGCGCCGATGGCACCTTCGAGGGCTACGCGAGTGTGTTCAACAACATCGATAGCCAGCGCGACCGCGTGCATGCAGGGGCGTTTAAGTCGAGCATCCGCGAGCGCGATAAGCCCGTGCAATTGCTATGGCAACACCAGTGGGAGAAGCCTATTGGGGTAATCACCGCACTGTTTGAGGATGCGCTGGGGCTGTACATGAAGGGTAAGCTGCTGCTCGAAGTGGCGCAGGCGCGCGAGGCTTACGCGTTGCTAAAGGCGGGCGTGGTGCGCGGGCTTAGCATTGGCTACAGCGTGAAGCGCAGCCGCCGCAACCCTGATTCAGGCATCCGCGAATTGCTGGATTTGAATTTGTGGGAGATTAGTTTGGTGACGATGCCTGCAAATGAAGCAGCACAAGTGACCGTGGTGAAGTCACACATTACGGATGACATGGAGCAACTGGAGCGGGCGATTGATCGGGCAGGGATTAGCCTGTTTTACGCAATGGGCTCGCCCATTTTGGGGGCTTCCACACGGCCAGAGTGAGCGACATGCGCGCCACCTAAAACCATAGGTGCTGCGGAGTGGTAGAGTGCTTCGGCGCTTGAAATCATCACGGCATCGAGTGCGGTTTCTTTCAGATAAAACACGTTGCTCGACATAGCGGCGTGGCGACGTGCTTCGCGCTGATGTTCTTCGCTGATGCGGATGATGTTCTCGAACAAGTGAATCGTCTCGCGCGGGGAGAGGCCACGCACGCGATCATCGAGGCTGAGTTGTAACCCAGCAGCGGTGATGCTCGCAACCCATGCGGGATCGGCGCTAGCGAACGACTGGCCATGGATGTTGTGGTAGGCACGTGCCAATAAATCGATGACATGGGCCTTGAGTTCGGGATTGGCTGCAATTGCTGACCGTGACACTCGGCCAAATGCTAGCGAAAATTCTTGCATAAGCTTGCCTGCGCGATGTGCCCTCGTTTGAAGGCTGTTGTTTTTAGCGATTGTCTCGAACGGAACCAACCACCCTAGCTTTGCCAAAATGTTGCCAAAAGGCAACTGGATTCTACGACCCATCAACAGCTTAGCCCCCAATTTGCCTAAGCGAGGCAGCGCTGTTTGTTAATGAATTGTTAACATATGGCAAAGGTTAACACAAGTTAAATAATATAAAATTTTAGAGAATTTCACGACCTAGCCATTTCAAGGACTTGCCTTGGGATGGCTTTTTTTAACCCACTTAATGAGGACTTAACTATGACCATTCAAGAAGTAACCGAAGGCATGTATGCGCTGGGCAATGCCTGGGAGCAGTTCAAGCAGGTGAACGATACCCGTTTGCTTGAGATTGAACGCAAAGGCAGCGCCGATTCACTACATGATGGCCACCTTGCGCGCATCAACGATGCACTCGATCAACACAAGCACCGCATGGACCGCCTTGAGACGGTGAATGCGCGCCCTGCACGCGAAATGAAATCGCTCGGCTATTCGGGTGAAGAACAAAGCGAGTATAAAGCGGCGTTCAATGCATACTTGCGTAAAGGTAGCGAGTCTGGCCTCGAGCAAATCCAATCGAAAGCATTGTCCGTCGGCACGGATGCAAACGGTGGCTACATGGTGCCAAACCAGCTCGCTGATTTGATTGTGCAAATTGTGAATGAATCCTCGCCAATGCGTTCGCTCGCGAGTGTTGAAACCATTTCGAGTGATTCGCTTGATTTGATCGAGGACCCAACCGACACAGGCGCAGCATGGGGTGATGAGACCACCGTGCGTAGTGCAGAAACCACCTCGCCAACCCTTGGCCGCAACACAATCGATACGTTCGAGATGTATGCCCAACCACAAGCCACCCAAAAACTCATCGACGATAGCTCGGTGGATATTGAACGTTGGATTGCGACCAAAGTGGCCGATAAAATGGCGCGTCTTGAGGCGACAGCGTTCATTGGCGGTGATGGCACAACGCAACCAAAAGGTATCCTGACCTATACGGCAGGCACCAGCTTCGGCCAGATCGAGCAGATCACTTCGGGCACCTCGGCAGTCATTACGGCGGATGGTCTGGTAAGGCTCTATTTCGGCCTGAAGGATGAATATGCGCGTAATGCGACCTTCCTCATGCACCGCACCAGCGTGCAAGCCGTGCGCTTGCTGAAGGATACCACCAACCAGTATATCTGGCAGCCTGGTCTTGCGGCGGGTACGCCCAATACGCTGATGGGGGTTCCCGTTGCGCTCGCAGCGGATATGCCAATCCCAGCGGCGGCTTCGCTTTCCGTAGCGGTGGGTGATTTCAAGCGCGCTTACTTGATTGTTGATCGCATTGGTATTCGCACACTACGTGATCCGTTCACGAGCAAGCCTTTCGTGAAATTCTACACTACCAAACGCGTTGGCGGCGAAGCAGTGAACACGGATGCCATCAAGCTCCTGCGACTTGCGGTGTAATTGAATTCAGTGCGCCCACGGCTGTTTGTGCCCCACCACCAGCGCGTGAAAAGTGCAGCACTGAAGGGCGGGTATGGCAACATACCCGCCCACTCATTTTGTCACAACGGGCTGAAAATAGTGACTTTTTAGCGTCAATTAGGCGTTTTGGTTGACAAGGAACCCTCTAAACGTGACAATTAGTCACTCTCAGGAGGGTGCGTGAGCGATCTAAGCCGTTCGGAAAAGATGCTAGCCGAGAAAACTGTCTGCGTATTGTTGGTACGCGGAGAGGATCCTGATGGTGCGCCAATCTATGCCTATGTGGGTGTGCGGGCAGATAAGCTGCAAGCTTTTATGGAGGCACAAAATAGCGGCATGTTCTACCCTGAGGAGCACGGTGTTATCATCGAGGCGGGCAAAGGCGAACCTGATGCTGATGTGCGCGCCAAAATGGAGCGTGAATATGGCTTCAACCACGAAGGTATGCTCGACATCCCCGATTCTGATAATGCCAACCGCATTGCTGCAGAACTCAGCAAAAAGGCAAATAACAAAGACGACTAACTGCGCCTAGCGCTATCCAGAAATGATGTATGCACTTCCATCTCTATCGCCCCATCAACTGGCGGCGGGGTGGTGTTTGTGTGCGTGTGGATGAGGGGACTCGGTTCTCCTCGCACGATATGGCGCTGCTGGTGCAGCTGAACCTTGCTACCTACATTCCACCTATTCCCCCCCATTATGGAGATTTTATGAGCGATGATCGGTCATCGGCGCTTCGCCTTGTCACGCCGCCAGCCAGCGAGCCGCTAACATTGGCGCAGGCCAAAACCTTCCTGCGGATTGAACATTCGGCGGATGATGAGCCCCTGACACGGGCGATTGTGGCAGCACGTGTGGCAGCAGAAAACTATATTAAATGCGCGCTGTTGCCGCAGACATGGGAGCTAAGCATAGCCAACCCTAGCGCGGCAAAATTATGCCTGCCATTTGGCCCCGCGCAGAGCATCACGAGTATTACGCTCACGACGGAAGCGGGCGAAAGTTCGACCATGAACGCCAGCAATTACCGCTTGAGTGTGGATGGCTTTGCGGCGCTGTTCACGAACCCGCCGAGCATCGAGAAAATGACAATACGGTTTGTGGCAGGGATTGCCACTACGGCTTCTGAAATTCCATTGCCGATTGTTCAGGGGATATTGCACCATATCGCGGTGATCATGGAAAACCGTGATGGTGATGTGCCACTGCCTGTGCAGGCGATGGCATGCTACCAACCCTATCGTCGGATTTCGCTATGAGTATCGCTTCACTGTTACGCGAGCGGGTGCGGATTGAAACTCTCGCGACCAGCGACGATGGCTATGGCGGTAAAACCGCGACATGGACGGAACTGGCAACGGTGTTCGCACAAGTGGAGCCACTTTATGTTGGGCAAAGCGAACGCAGCGCTGCCGATCAGCGTGCCGCCTATGCGGGTTACCGTGTGCGGGTACGGATGCGCACCGATGTGGCAGCATCCATGCGTATCATTTGGAAAACGCATACGCTCACCATTCACTCCATCCACGAGCAAGGCGAAATTTTAAGCATTCTTACCTATGAGGAAAATCTATGAGCAACCTTGCTTTGATGGAAGTGCAGCGCGCACTTTATACCAAGCTCAGCGGCGATGGTGTGCTGATGGGCATGGTGACAGGGGTCTATGATGTGGTGCCACAAAAAACCGCGTTGCCCTATGTGGTGATTGGTGATGGCCGCGCGAATGTAGAACCTGCCGATGACATTACCCTGACAGAATTGCAGTTGCAGATTGAAGTGTGGGGCGATGCGACTGGGCGCAAAAAAGTGCTGACAATTTTGAACCGCATCTTTTCGTTGATGCATTTAGGAACGTTGACACTAACGGGCTATCAGCAAGTGCTGCTGCGTTGCGAGCAGGCCGATACCGAGGTTACCGAGCAAGGGCAGAATACGCGCGGTGTGCTGATAGTGCGCGCGATTGTGGTGGAGGTGTAGCATGGCCGTGATTGGATCAGACGGGCTGAGCCTATTAGTAGGTGACGGCGGAACCACGGAAGTATTTACGCCGCTAAAAGGTGCACGGGTGACGCGGCTTGAGATTGCTCAACGCGGCTATGCAGCGAACTCGGTGGCCAATGATGCGTGGGTTACACGAGTGGGCACGGGTGAGCGGCAAGCTGTGATTGAATGCGAAGTGATTGCAAATGATGAAGCGGCCGCGCTGCGTCTGCGTGCATTGGCAATCAGCGGCTTGGTGGGAAATTTTAAGTTGGAAATGCAAGGCGCACAGACATTGCAAATAGCTGCCTATGTGATTTCCTACCGCGAAGTGATTCAGGCAGGAGAAGTGAAGATGGTGCTAGTCCGCCTCGAATCGAGCGGCGCGGGGATCGTTGGGTAGGTAGCCTGCGACCCATGTTTTTAACTGTTGAGCAGCGGTTGGCAGTTTTGCATCGTCGCATTTGGTGCGGCTGTAAATGAGGCCATAGCTAGCACCTGCCGATTTTGTAATGGAGTAGACTTTGGCGACAGCCTCTTTTTGAGAGTGCGCCAGTTTAGTTTGCAAAGCATACGCTATGGAAGCTTGATAGGTGCGCTTATAGTCTTCGCCTGAAATAATGTTGCAATTCGTGAGAACAAAACTGGTCGCCATGATCTGTTCAATTTGCTGTGAGATAGTGGTCTCATTGATTTGATTTGTAAGCGCCTTATCCGATGGGCTAAACAGCTCGAGCACCGTGGTTGAGGCATCCTTTGGTTTAACAGGTTTCGGCGATTCACTGGTTGGTGCTTCGGCCGTTAGCACAAATGGTATGGGGGCTGGCGGCTCAGGTGTAATTTGAGTTTTTTTGACATAGGTGACCGCCGCGACCATGAGGGCAGCTGCCCCAGCCGTAACGATGAGAGTGCGGTTACTGACCTGAGGAAGCCGCATTGGAAGCCTTTGGGTTGGAGCAATCGATGGTTAGGTTATCACCCTGATTAATGGAGGCTGTATGTAAACGGTCGACCTCGAAACAGCGATAGGCAACGGCGAGCCGCTTAAAGCAATCGGCAAAGGGATCGCTTCCAAGCGTTTGACTGTTGATGCGTGTTTGACAACGCACTTTGCCGTCACATAGGCCTTTGATGGGAGCGAGGACATTGTCAGGCGCGACCTTCTTCAGCGTGGGTGAAGGGATGACATTGCCATGCTCATCCTTTGCAAGTCCTTTTTGGGCTTGTTGGGCGATAGCGGCTTCGATGAACACATTACAGTTTTCTCCCCATGTGGCGGTGACGATGCGGACATAACTATCAGCGGGTGTCAGCTTTACAGGTTCAGCGTTATCGGGGGTTTTTGGTCCAAAAAATACGAAGATAACGACAATAACTGCCGAAATGACGGAAACAGCGATTGCGTGGAATTTGTAATTGATTCTCATGCAGCCACATTAAGCGGTTCAGCCGCGCGGAGTCAATGATTGTGTGCGATGCTTACTGGGCAAATCGGTTTGTAAGCGAGGGTCGAGCGAGGCAAGGCGGGAGGAGGTAACCTCTGGTGGTAATCGAATGTCGACGCGCAATTGGTCGTAGATGGAGTTGTCCATTGGTTTGTATTCCCCGCCTTTGAGGTTTACGGCAGTTACATATTCCGCTGCCGCTGCAAGGTTGCCACCCTCGGCCTTCAGATCACGGAAAATGGCGGTCGAGGCGAGTTCCAGTTGACGCAGTTTGGACATTTCAACGGATTGGCTGTTACTAGCGGCAATCTGGTCGCCAATATTATCGAAATTGGGTGCACCTTTGCCTTTCATTAAATTGCCGATGACTGCGAATAACAGATAAAAGACATTGGAAAGGCCAAGACCAGACATGACCGAATTATCATGATGTTTTAGCTCGGCTTTGGTTATTTGCTCGAGGCGCTTTTTTTCCTCTTCCGTAAGGTCGATGCCTTTTTGCGCTAAGCCCTCATAGATGGTGCCAAACTGCACGTGTTCGCTAAAGTTGGTATCCATGCTGCGCGTGGCCGCTGGTTTTGCTGCTGCGGGTGTAGGGTTAGCAGGAGAAGGTGTAGGTGTTTCGGCCATTATTGGGGTGTCCGCGCGGTGGATGCTAGTGGTTTAGAAGGTAAGGTTTGCCCTTGGGGTGGTGTTGAATCACCGCCAGCGACGCCCGGTGGTAATTGTGCTTGTTCGGCAGCTAAACGCGCCTTTTCCTTAGCGGCGGCTGGATCTGCGGAGGTTTGTTGTTCGGCAGGGGGTTTAGCACCAGCAGTCGCGGGTTGCTCTGGGGATGCATCTGCCTTGAGGCCAAGCATATTGTTCAGTCCACTCATTAAGGAGGAGAATAGACTTGCTGCCCATTTGAAAATTTTGCCAAAAAATGAGGTTTCATCGTTGCCAGCCTTTACAATGGCTTCCTGCGCGTTATCGGCTAAACCTTTGATTGCTGGTGATTCTTTAAGTTTGTCGCCTAACCCGAGGAATGGAATGGCATTCGCCATATCAGCGGCTTGGCTGACAAGCCCACCGACAGCCATACTGGCTACTTCTTTAGGGGTTATCTCTGTCTTAAGTGCCATATACTACCTCATTCCCCACTATAGCAAAGCGCATCCCCTAACAGTATGAAGGTTTTGTGACAATTAGGGGGTGGGCTAACGATAAACCTTCACAAAACTGTCATACAATTCCTCCACGTTATCGCGTATAGTGCAAGGTGAAGGAATGTATACGCATGAGCGATAACGGCACAATCATACACAAAGACGAATTGCGCGGCGCAATGGATGACGCTACGCGCGCCGGGTTCGAGAAATTTGATGAGGTTAACCGCAGCGGCCAAGGCGAACAAACGGTGAAGCTGTTTGGTATGTTCCCGATGTCGGCGTCGTTTGCTGGCTTGATCAGCGGTTTCTACAACGAAGGCGCAGCCAAAGTGGGTGCCATTGTAGCGCCCAAAGCCCACGAGATTAGTGCGAACTTACTCAGCAAACATACGGGCTTGAAGGGTGCGTCGTTGGCGCGCACTTCGACAGTGGCGGCAGTGACGGCAAACTTTGCGCTTAGTGGCGCGGCGTATTTCAACCCGCTGGTTCAATCGTTCAAAGAGCATCGTCAGACATATAAAACACTCGCGCGCTCGATTGCGCCTGTGCTTGAGGATATTCGCGGTGACCACTCGGTGGGCGCACTGATGTCGATTCGTGCCGAGGATAACGAAATGGTATTCGCGCACCGTAAAGGGATTGCGCTGAAGATGAATGTTGAGAATACGAATAACGTCATAAGCCTGCTGATGAACGCCGGTCCCGCGATTTTTGAAACGCAAGATGTGAAGGGTATGTGGAAGGGTGAGCACCTGCCAAGCCACTTGCAGCCCAACATTGCGGCGGCACATTCAGGAGCGCAAGCTGCATCGGCACTCGGTGAAAAATCGAAGGAACTGGTCAACTGGGCGATTACCACATTCCGCGTGGGTCGTGGTTCGATTGCGACGTATATTATGTCGCAAAACGAGCGCAAGCTAGATAAGGTGCGCCGTCCTTATTCCGCGCTTGATATGGTGATGGAGCTAGATAAACAAGTATCTGGCGACCCCAAGGCGTATGGCTTTACAATGCCGCATGGCCACGAATCCTATCCACTGGATGAATACATTGCGCAAATTATGCGCACGCACCAGAAGGACATGGCGGATATCAGCGATAAGCACACGGAGATTCGTCAAGCACTCAACGAAGATTTAATGAAGGTTTCTCACAGCCTTGCCGATGCCATCCGCCATGGTGAGATGAGCACGCTTTCGTTGGTGCGGTTGATTGGTGAAGGAAAAATTATTAAGAAGCAAGGCCGTGCAATTGCGCCGCTGGATGAAGTGAAACAGCTGATTAAGAATGCATCGGTGAAGCAGTCGACCTATGTGACGGTTGATCCAGCGGATTACTATAAGGATGCATCGTTCACGCAAGCGCAGTTAAAAACGGCGCTGAAGGGGCTTGAAGGTAACGAGCGTAACACATTTGCTTCTATGTTTCCAGATTCCGTGCTTGAAGAAGCGGGCATGAGCAGCAAAGACATCAAAGCTATGCGCAATGCAACCGCGAAACAATATAACACGATGATCGCTGAGGCGATTATTGGCCTTAACGGCAAATCGGACGATGCACTGAAGGCGATGGGGCTTGCTGAAAATGAAATCAAGCATGTGCGCGACTCGCACGAAAAATTGATGGAATTAGGCGTGAGCGCGGTGAAAGAGCTAAAAACCAGCGCCACGAACGATAATGGCGTGGAGCACTTGTTGGCCAATGCCGTGGTGCATGATGTGAAGTTGCTAGGGCCTATTGTTAAGGATGGCCATAGTAAAATCAGTGATTTGCCAACGCAGGTCGCCGCCAATGATGAGAAGGTTATTGCCCCTGTAGGGCATGTTGAGCGCCTGAATGTGCGCGAGGCTACCAACGATGACCAGGTTTTGGGTGTCTCGAACGGTCGCTAGTGCGCCTAATTTCCTGTTGATTGTCATAAAAGCTTCACACTTCTTGTGCCCTTGATTTGCTATTATTTATCTATGGAACAAGGTTTTACTGCATCCGAATTTGCCCCATCGGCCGCCGCTGAAAAAGCGCAGTCGGCGATGAGTCGCGCAACGCGTGGTGGCCATGCCCCTAAAACACCGCATAATCCTGAGGCGGCTCATTCTGCTGCCGAGGCAATGACCAAGGGCGTTTCGCTTTATGGTGATGTAGCCAAAGGCGAGCGCAAAGCAGAAGAGGCCATGCGCGGTGTGCAAAGCAAATTGATGATGCCTGGCATGCTTCAGTTCGGTGGTATGATTGCCGCGACGCCGTTGATGTGGGTAGCTGGCAAAGTGAAATTACCGAAAGTAAAAGCAGTGATTGGCTCGGTGCTGAAGGCAACCAGCACCGCGCTGGATACTACAAAAATTACCGAACTTGGCCAGTTGCCAGCGAATTACATGAACGCGGTTGCAGAGCAAGCGAAGGAAGCAGGCGTGGCGACGTGGGAAGCATCGGCTGCGGCAAAATCGGTATCGTTAAAAGTGAGTGGCGCAGCAGCGCAAGGTAAAGCCGCTGAATTTGCCAAGCCACTGACGGGCGCAATTTCAGGCGCATTCGAGAAGCTTGGCCAATCGAGCTTTGTGAAAGCATTGCCCTCCGTGGTGAAATCCTCGCTGGGCAAGGTTCGTGGCGCTTCGGTGTTTCAAGTGTTGATGACTGCTGGCGTGGCCGTAGGTATGGGCGCCACCTTGGTCGGTTCGCGCGCCGAGAAAAAAGAGACCAAAGTAGCATTTGATAATTTAGTGGCCGATATGGGTGGCGACGCTAATAGCCCCTTCGCGAAGGCGGTGCAAAAAACCTACACCCAAAAGAAAAAATGGGGCGTAGGGAAAACGGGCCTCGAACTTGCAGGTGGCGTACTTGAAGGTGTGATGTGGGCTAAGCCAGGATTTGGTGGCATGGGCATGATGGGCGCTATGATGGTGCCACAGATTTGCCAAAGCCTTGTCCCTGATAGCCCAACACTTGGTGCCCATGCAGCGCTCGCAAAAGCGGACGCAGGCGAATTGAAAATTGACGCTGCTGCACGCGCCGAATTGTGGAAGCAGATGATTGTAATTGTGCCGAACGTTGCAGCAAATGGCGGTGAATATAACCGACTGACGGCACCGATAGCTAAAGAGATGGTTGCGCGTAATTTTACTGCCAAGCAAGGTGTGCAACTGCTGAGCGATGAAGCTGCGTTCATGAAGTTTGCGGGTGAAGTTTCGGCCAAGCAGCCAGCCGTTGCTAAGTCAGTGACGCTAGATAGCAAAGTAGCGGCAAAACCTATAGCCAATGCGCCGAGTCTAAAGATAGCAGGTACGAAGATGCACCAAGGCACCGTGGTTGAGAATCAGCGGCAAGTCGGATAAGCAATTGAAATACAATTAGTTAATTGGTGCACGCAGAGTCCTAAAAGCGGCGCTACCGATGGGGATAAATCCCAAATTGTCATGAAAGCTTCACAAAACTTCTCATCGGATATGTTAGAATTCTAGTATGAGCAAAACCTTGCAAAAACAGACTGACGTGCCGCAGACCATTAATGGACAGAGTGTCTATCGTGGGATGATGCCTAAGCGCGAGGGGAGAACAGTTTTAAAAGGTAGCCTTGTCGCCGTCAGCGTTGGTCTTGGGCTTGTTGGGGCATTATCGTCATTCGTTCCAGTGCTGGGTAACTGGCTTGCAGCGCCAGTATTGAATACCTCATCGCACCTTGTCGATCGCATCAAGAATGGTGTGGAGTCGACGGACGAACTTAAGTTCCGTGCGAAATATTACAGCCCACAGATTTTTAAAACGCTGGGCATCAAGGCGCGTGAAGGCAAAGTTGCCGATGTGGATCTTTTTAAACAGGCGGCGGCCATTAATCCAGAATTGTCTAAACTCTACAACGCACCAATCAAGAAGAAGGAAAACGAGAACCGCTCTTCGCTGCTCACCAATGGCGGCATTATGGCTGCTGGGGCATTGATTCCTGGTGGTGGTGCGGTCGCTGCCGTTGGCACAGCAGGTAAGCATGCAATCGAGGCGGCAGAAACACTCAAAGGCGTGAAGAGTGTCGCGCAGGTTGCAAAAAGCGGTCTGCAAACTATGGCAACGATAGGCGGCGGGTATGCTGGAGGCGCGATTGCCAAAGCCATTGGTGGCGATGTGGTTGATCCGCAGGAATTGTTGGAAGGTATTCATACCACGATATTGGAAGCCAAAGGACGCGGCATGAATATGCGCGAAGTGGTCTCGCCAGAGCTTGTGTTCATGCTCCGCGTATCGCAAGACGAAAAATTAGCTGGTCAGATTAAGGAAAACTATAAGAAGCCATTCCATAAAATGAATGAGGCCGAGCAAAAGCAAGTGATGAGCGCATTCCCCGCGCTGGCCAATGCAGCTGCAAGCGAAGCTTATGCAGTAGCGAATGATATTCTGCCTGTTCAGGAATTGGGCGCAAGCAAGCCTAATTTAAATGCCGCTGCCAGCCAATATGCTGTTGGTGGACGCAATGGCTCGTTTGCGTCGCGTCTACAAGCCAATCGTGCCGCTGCTTCGCAACAAGGGTTGGGCGCAACGGTTTAGCCAAACACACCCAGAATAAAAATTCAAAGCCGCCCGCATCTCGCGAGGCGGCTTTTTTAATTTAGCCCCAAAACTCCGCAACGATAAGGATTCGCCATGGCATTTGTAGAAGTGCAGTTCCCGAATGATATTAGCTATGGCTCCTCGGGTGGGCCAGAATATGCTACCGATATTGTGGCAAGTGTGAGTGGCTATGAGCAACGCAACATTAATTGGGAGCAGGCCCGCGCGCGCTTTAATGTGGCACATGGTGTGAAGACGAAGGCACAACTCGATGCACTCATCGCATTCTTTCGCGCACGTAAAGGGCGGGCGCATGGGTTTCGATTTAAGGATTGGACGGATTATCAGGCGACGAATGAAACGCTTGGCACGGGCAATGGCACGCAGACGCAATTCCAACTCGTGAAGCGTTATGCGAGCGGGAGTGTGACCGAACTCCGCACCATTGTAAAACCTGTGGCGGGTACGGTGCAGATATATAAAAGCGGCGTGCTGCAAACTAGCGGGCTGAGTGTGGATACAACAACGGGGGTGGTGACGTTTACCGCCGCGCCAACCATAGGGCAGGTGGTTACTGCGAATTTTCAGTTCGATGTGCCAGTGCGGTTCGATACGGATAAATTATCCGCCTCACTCGATGCGTATGGGGTGCATTCGTGGCAGGATATTGCCCTTATCGAAGTGAGGGGTTAGCCATGCAAAATCTACCAACGGCTTTAGCGACGCACCTTTCGCAAGAGGTGACGACACTTGCCCACTGTTGGAGCATCAAGCGCAAAGATGGTGTGACGCTCTATTTTACTAGCCATGATTTTAATGTGGTGGTGGATGGCCATACCTATAAGGCTGCCGATAGCATGAGCGTAAGTGCGGTTTCATCGCAGGCGGGGTTGACTGTCGATAACCTCGAATTTGAAGGAATGCTCAGTTCGGCGGCCATTACGGAGGAAGATATTCTCAGTGGCAGATATGACCATGCAGAAATAACGATTTTCATGGTCAACTATGCCGACCCTGCGATGGGAAAATTGCACCTGAAAACTGGTTGGCTAGGCGAAGTGACCATCCAAGGCGGCCAATTTGTTGCCGAGATGCGTGGGCTGACCGCGCGCCTGCAACAGGTGATTGGTGAAGTTTACACGAGTGGTTGCAGAGCCACGCTTGGCGATGCGCGCTGCAAGGTGAACCTTGCGAGTTATACCTTTACGGGGAGTGTGACGGCGACAGAAGCCGCCTATGCGTTCAAGGACAGCACCAAAGCACAGGCCAATGGGTATTTTGCAGATGGCGTGGTAAAGTTTACCAGCGGCGCGAATAATGGATTGAGTATGGAAGTACGCGATTTTAGCGCGGGGCGATTCAGCCTGTTTTTGCCCATGCCCAATAGCATTGCGCTGGGGGATAGCTTCACCGTGAGCGCGGGCTGTGATAAGCAGTTTGATACATGCATTGCGCGGTTTAGTAATGCACTGAATTTCCGTGGGGAGCCGCATGTTCCAGGCACGGACAAGGTTTTGGAGACTTCGGCAACGCGTAGCCTATAACTAAGGTTGCAACTAGGCCGCGCATCGCGCATGATAGGGGCATGTTGATCTTTACCATCCTGCAGGGGTTATCGTCGGGTTTGCGTGTACACGAAAGCCCACTCTACCGTTATCCGTACCGTTCGGCGGAGGAGGCATTCAGGGGCGATGCAAAAAAAGTCTATCAGGATGTGCAAACGAGCTGGGAGCGTGGCCATGAATGATAATTTTTCGCGTCGTCCGCAGGCAAAAAAGGCACCTGAAGGATTGCCATCGCCTGAGATATTAGAGGCATATGATACGGTGATGCCAGGCGCTGGTTTGCGTATTATCGATATGTTTGAGCGCGAACAAATGCACCGCCATGCATGGGAAAAGCGCGCGCTGAAGGTACATCAAGTTTCGACGATTCTTGGCCAGTTGCTTGGCTTTGTGATTGCCATCGCGATTTTTGGATCGGCGACGGTGATTGGTCTGCATGGTGATTCAACATCCGCCGCAATGATTTGGGTGTTTGGTATGGCCATTGTAACTATGGCTGCTGTGGTGTGGTGGTATGCTAAAAGCCTAGGCCAGCGGCCATTGTTTGCACGCCCAGCGATGCGGACAAATTTCCGCCCCGAGAAAAATTCGCAAGGCGAATAACCCCACTTTTATTGGAATAATGTATGACAACTCCACACGAGGTGATCGCGTGCGCGCGGCAATTTTCTGGCGTGCGTTTCGCGCATCAGGGGCGCAGTGTTGCAGGGCTGGATTGCCTTGGCTTGTTGCTGATAACAGCGAAAACGCTTGGTTTGCAGTTCGAGGGCGTTGGCGTGGAAGCTTTCGATGTACCGCATTATGGCACACGCCCTGATGCCATGCTGCTAAGAAAAAAACTAGATACCCATTTGCACGCAATAGAAAAAAATGAAGTGCGCGAGGCAGATATTGTGCTGCTGAAAATTGACGGAATGCCACAACACCTTGCGCTGCTAACAGATTACCCAATGACGCAGGAGCTTGGGATGATCCATGCCTATGCCCCTGCGCGCGAAGTGGTCGAGCATCGCTACGACGAACATTGGCAGCGCAACACCTATCGCGCTTACCGTTTACCGCAGTTGGCGCATTAGCTGAAGTCGGCACAAAGCAATCAATACTATCTATAAAACTACCACACAGGAGTCATCTGATGTCGTCCAATATTCTGAAAATTACGGGGACGGTTGTAGGAACGGCGGTCGGCTCGGCCTATGGTAACCCGCAGCTTGGTGCGTTTATTGGCGGTCAACTTGGGGGCGCTTTTGGTGGCGGCATTAATGGGCCAACCAAGCATGCCTATGATGGTGCGCGTCTGGAAACACTTGCCGTACAAAGCTCGACCTATGGGCGGATGATTCCAATGGTGTTTGGCACCGTGCGGATTGCAGGTAACGTAATTTGGTCCCGCCCCATCAAGGAAATTGCAAGTACCACAACAACACGTTCTGGTGGCAAAGGAGGGGGTGGTGGGCGCGCGAGCAGCAGTTCAAGCACGACCTATAGTTATTACGTGACACTGGCGATTGCGGTGTGCGAGGGCGAGATTGCGCGCATCAACCGCGTGTGGGCGGATTCGAAGTTACTCGATTTCAGCCAAGGCACTTACCGCATGTATAAGGGCGGCGAGACGCAGCTGCCTGACCCGCTGATTGAGAGCTACGAAGGGGTGGGGGCAACACCTGCCTATCGCGGATTGGCATATATCGTCACCGAGGATTTTCCACTCGCGGATTTTGGCAATCGCATTCCGAACTTTACGTTCGAGGTAACGCGCCGTGCACCGCAGGAGGATGTAGGTAGCGCACCCGTTGAGCAGCTTGTTAAGTCGGTCATGCTCATCCCTGGCTCAGGTGAATTTGTTTACGACACGCAAAGTGAATATAAAATTACGGGCAGTAGTGCGGGCGGCGGTGTGGTGCAAAGTGGCTATCAGGTGCCACTCAACGTACACACGGCAGAAGGTAAAGCTAACGCCCTAGTAGCGCTCGACCAATTGCAGGAGACATTCCCGAACCTTGAATGGGTCGGGGTGGTGGTCAACTGGTTTGGCACGAGCATGGATATTGCAACCTGCGATATTTGGCCGTGCGTGGAATATCAGGCCAACACCGAAACCACACCCGATGATTGGCAAGTGGCAGGATTCACGCGCGCGACTGGGCGGCAGATTGGTGATGACGCAGGCAAGTTGCGTTATGGTGGCACGCCTGATGACGGGAGTATTGTGCGCCTGCTGACCGAGCTGCGCGCGCGTGGCTTGAAGATATTTTTCTACCCGCAAATGCTGATGGATGTAGCGGGTAAGCCATGGCGCGGGGAGCTGACAGGGTCGGCCGCGGATGTAACGAGCTTCTTTACTAAGACGCGTGGCTATAATGCGTTCATCAATCATTATGCAAACTTAGTGGCTGGGAAGGTGGATGCATTTGCCATCGGCACCGAGATGCGCGATTTAACCAAAATTACCAGTAGCGCAGGTGTCTACCCCTCAGTGTCGCAGCTTGTTTCGCTTGCGGCGACAGTAAAGGCCACACTCGGGTCATCGGTTAAAGTGACCTATGCGGCAGATTGGTCGGAGTATCACCACACGGATGGTGGGTGGTATCATCTCGACGCACTTTGGGCATCGGCATCTATTGATATGGTGGGCATCGATGCGTATTTCCCGCTGAACGACGCTGTGCAGACAGGCTATGATATTGATGCCTTGCGCGCGGGGTGGACCAGTGGCGAGGGCTACGATTGGTATTACACCGACACAGCACGAACGACGAAAGCATCGCTTGGCGCAGCCTATGCATGGAAAAACATAAGCTGGTGGTGGAATAATACGCACACCAACCCAGGAGGCGCCACGACGGCGTGGGTGCCCGCCAGCAAACCCATTTGGTTTACGGAATATGGCTTTCCTAGTGTTGATGGGTGCGCGAACCAACCGAATGTGTTCGTTGATAGCACCGCGAGTGGAAGTGCCTATCCGCGCTTCTCGCGTGGGCGGGTGGATTTTATGGCGCAACGTGTTGCGATTGCAGCGACAGAAGCGGAGTGGGCAGGCAGCGCCATGGTGGCGAATAAGTTTTTGTGGACGTGGGATGTGCGCCCATACCCACATTGGCCCGATTTGCGCGAGGTGTGGAGCGATGGCGCAAGCTGGGTAACCGGGCATTGGGTACAAGGAAAACTTGGCGCCAGCCATGTAGCTGCAGCGGTGGAGCAGATAGCCTATCGCGCAGGGCTGACTAATGCCCAGATTGATACGAGCAGTTTGCAAATGTTGCTCGATGGGTTTGTCATCAGTAGCCGCGTGACAGCGCGTGCAGCGCTTCAGCAGCTTATGGATGCGTATTTCTTTACACTCAAAGAAAGTGATCAAGGGCTGATTGCTCTGATACGCGATGCCTCAGTCGATGCGAGTGTGAATGCGGCAGATTGCTTACCGCAAAAAGCGGGCGACCAGATTGTGCCCTATGTGCTTTCGCGTCAGGAGGATGTGGTGCTGCCGCAGCGTCAGGAAGTGCATTTCTTGAACCGGTTGCAACGCTACGAAACGAATGTGCAAGCTGCTGAACGCAGCACGCGTGATGCAACGGATACTGTAAGTTTGAAGTTAAGCTTGGTGCTGGCGGAAACGCATGCGCGCTCCATTGCAGAAACGAAACTTTCCGATCAATGGGCGGAGCGCAGCAGCCTTAGCCTACAATTGCCGATGAAGTTTGCCGCGCTTGAAGCAGGGGATGTGCTGACACTAATCGACGGCAATATCACGCACCGCATCCGCGTGCGTCGTGTGCAAATTGGGAGGCCAGGCGCTGTGCATGTGAAAGGTGTTATCGATGCAGCCGAAGGTTGGGATGGCTATATTGCACCTACTGTTGGTAGTGCCGATAATTTGGTGCTCCCAAGCCCCAAAACACGGCTTGAGATTCTTGATATTCCTGCGTTGCCGAGTGATTCGCAAGATGTATTGAAATTGCGTTTTGTCGCGTGCGGCATTGCTGAAGGCTGGAAAGGTGCAACCCTTGTGCGGGTGATGAGCAGCGGCGATGATGAGCAGTTACTCAGCATGGATGCAGCGGCAACGATTGGCTCGGCAGTGAATGTTTTGGGCACTGGTATTAGCGAAGTCTTCGATGAGATAAATTCGGTGGATGTAGCACTGCTGGGCACAGCAACCCTTGCAAATGCCACCGAGCGCAGTGTGCTTGATGGCGCCAATGTGGCCGTGCTTGGTAATGAAGTCATCCAGTTCAAGAATGCCACGCAATTGGGTGCAAATCTCTATCGCTTGAGTGGCCTATTGCGCGGGCGGCTTGGCACGGAGTCCGCGATTGCAGGCCATATAGTCGGCGAGCGGTTTGTGTTGCTCGATGATGCGGTGCGCTCGCTTGCTATTCCCGTTTCCAATATTGGCCAAAACTGGACCATACGCGCTGTGTCGTTCGGTGATGCGTTCTCGGTAGGCATTGATTCAACTTTCGCCATTCAAGGTGAGTGTTTAAAGCCGCTGACGGTTGTGCACGCTAAAGCAATCAAGGACACGACGAGTGGTGATATTACCCTAAGCTGGGTGCGCCGTACGCGGATTGACGGAGGTCTGCGTGATTATGTGGATGTACCGCTGATGGAGCAGAGCGAGCTTTATGATGTCGTGGTGATGAACGGCACCTCGCCAGTACGTAACTGGCAGCTAAATGTACCAAGTGTGGTCTATAGTGCAGCGAACCAGACAACGGATTTTGGCGCGGCACCAAGCAGTCTGACAGTAAAAATTACCCAGCGTTCGGGGCTCATTGGTCCAGGCAAAACGCTGACAACCACGGTGGTGGTGCAGTAACACTTTATTAATATTTGTGCGTTATGCTGGTTTTATGACCCAGCACCATCGCGTATCTGCCCAGCAAACCCATCATTTCGGGGGCGATAGCTTCGTTTGGCCAACGGATGGTGGGTTAGTTCCGAAACCCTGCATTGTGGCGGTGGCACTGCACGAGCGTTGCGGCTTCACCAACGATATTATTGGTGACTTGATTTTCAAACTAACCGTAAACCAGCTTGCGACATCCATTCGTTTGCGCGGGATTGATGATGAATCCATGACGATGCTAGGGATGCTGGAATCGCTGGTGATTGCAGGCGAAATTGAGTTCACCGATTTTATGCGACGGATTCAGAATTTATTTTCCGATGTGATGGACCAAATTGACCCAGCACTGATAGAAAAACTATCATCCTATGCGCGGGAATAGCTAGCTAAGCAGCTTCGCCTTCGCTGCGGCATATTCCGCATCACTTAAATGCCCATCCGCTTTTAGTTTCGCAAGGCGCTCAAGCTCGCCAATCATGGCGTTTTGCGCGATGCTGCCTGTGTGCGATGCGGTGCTATGGGCGCTAGTGGCCGTGGACGCCAATTCGTGGACCATGAGGCGTTTATATCGATCCATGGCATCCTGAACGGTTTTAACAAAAGGGGCGACGGTGGATTTGAGGATAAGGTCGACATTCATCGAGGCAGCACCATCCCACACGCGGATATTGCCAAACGCAATGCCAAAGCCCGAATCAATCGCTTGAATACGGTCGAGGTTCATTTGCAGCTGCTGCAGGCCGAAGAACATGCCACGGTTGATAAATAATACACGGCGATTGGTGCAAACCAGCAGCCATGTCTTGCCATCCATGAACCCTGAAGTGAGGGCGAGCACCTGTTCGTTCTCGTTCATTACCCGTGGCAGGTAGCGGATTTCCTTGCGCGTGTAGAAAATATATTTGTGCGGCAGATTTTTGATCTGCTGGTTGATTTGCTCAAGTGTCGGCATTCGCCACTCCCTCGTTACTTATTTCGGCATCGACTTGCGTAAGCAGTTTACGCGAAGCCGCATCATATCACCACTATTTTTGAGGATTTTTATGGCTACGACTACCAATTTGGGGATCACACTTGTTGAGCCCTCACAATCGCAGAAGGAAGTGACGATTAACCAAGCCCTCGGTGTACTTGATGCCATGGCCAGCTATGCGGTGGTCGACAAAGACCTCGCCACCCCGCCAGCAAGCCCTGCCACGGGTGCGCTTTATATTGTGGCGGCAAGCCCCACGGGGGCATGGGCGGGCAAGGCAACGCAACTTGCCTATTATGATCAGATATGGCGCTTTATTACACCGCAGAACGGTACGCGGGTATGGGTGAGGGACGAATCTGCAGATTACCGCTTTAATGGCACCGCATGGGCGATTGTTGCATCAGGTGGTGGTGGCGGTTCAGGCGATATGTTGAAAGCGACCTACGATGCCGCAAATATTTCGCAGCAATTAGTCGGCATAACGGCCACACAAACACTAACTAATAAAACGATTAATGGCGCTAGCAATACGCTGAGTGTGCGCCTTGCTAGCGATGTGACGGGCAATTTACCCGTGGCCAATCTTGGGTCTGGCACAGGGGCCAGCTCGACCACCTATTGGCGTGGCGATGGTACATGGGCGACACCTGCTGGCGGTGGCGGTATGTCAATTGGCGGAAGTATTACGAGCGCGACAGCGGGCAGTGTATTGTTTGGCGGCGCATCGGGTGTGTTGCAGCAGGATAATGCTAACCTGTTTTGGGATGATACGAATAACACGCTTGGCATAGGCACGGCGACACCCAATGCAACCTGTGCAATCGACATTGTGAGTACTACAAAGGGCATGGGACTCCCATCCATGACGGCAGCACAAATGAATGCTATCTCTAGTCCGCGAGCTGGAAGCTTAATTTATGTAAGCGATTTAAATAGCCCTTACTTCTATAATGCTGGGTGGCGCGCACTTTATGTCCCGTTCATTAGTGCCTCATTCTTTACGCAGGCATCCTTAGATTTTTTCGAAGCAACATCCAATGGCACCAACAAGATCAGTATAACTGTTCCAACTGCATTGAGTGCGGATGCTACCAATACCCTGAATTCTAATACAGGTACAATTCTGGTCGGTAGCGGCAAGCAAGTTTACGATTCTACCATTACGCCTGCGGGCACGAACGGGGCGCAGACCATCAACAAGCCAAGTGGCACGGTGAACTTTGCGGCGGGGGCGACATCGCTTGTGGTCACGAACTCGCTGTGCAGCGCCAACAGCTTGGTGTTTGCCGTGGTGCGTGCGAACGACGCGACCGCGATTATTAAGAATGTGGTTCCAGCGGCTGGCAGCTTCACCATCACCCTTAATGCGGCGGCCACAGCGGCAACTTCCATTGGCTTTTTCATCATCAACTAATCAGGAGTTTTTATGGCGTTATCGATCAATTCCCCGTCCCCATTTGGTGGCGAAGCTTTTACCTATTTCATCATTGGTGAGGTGCACGAGAACCGTTACCATGGCCATGCAACGATTGTGGCGTATGGTTTTATTAATGCGGATGCGCGGCAAGCATTAGCGAATTATGTGACGACTAATGTGACGATTGACGCACAGAATTGGGTAAAAGATGCGCCGATTTCGCAGATCTATACGTTGCTCAAAGCAGCCCCGCAATTTTCTAACGCAACGGATGTATGATGTTGGAAGCGGAACAACAGAACGCCCTAAAAATCGCCGTGATTGAGGAGCAAATTGTGGGCCTACGCGAACAACAGCGCCAGCATAATGCTTCGACCCAAAAACGCTTCGATAGTATGGAAAAAAAGCTCGATGAGCTAACAGCCATCATGAATCGTGGCAAAGGCGCATATGCTGCCTCGATGGCGCTCGCAGCGGGTATTGGGGCGATTTTAATCGAAGTTATTAATGTTTTTAGCTCACTCTTTCATGGTAGGTCGGTATGATTGCGTTACTGAGTGCATTGCTTGGGTTTTTCTCGAGCGCGGTGCCCGATATATTCAAGCTGTTTCGGGATGCGAAGGATCGCGCGCATGAACTAGCCATCCTGAAGCTGCAAATGGATTATGATCGCGAAAAATTAGCGGCAACAGCGACGGAAAATGCCCAAGCACGCCACCAACAGCTTCAGGCCATTGAGCTGCAAAACGCAGGGCAAGAGCAGCTTGCACTTAATGACCGCATCAAAGATTCACTGACGGGAATTCATTGGGTAGATGCACTTTCAGGCAGCGTGCGCCCAGTGCTTACCTATGCGTTTTTTGGGTTATATGTGCTCGTCAAAACCGCGCAATTTGCATTGCTGATGCAGCCAGAACTTCCGTGGCAGAACGATATGAGCATCGCGCAAGCGCTGGTGAGTTTATGGACGGAAGAGGACGTGGCTATTTTTTCCGCCATTATGGCATTCTGGTTTGGCCAACGTGCCATGATGCGTGCGAAGCGCTAATGCAAACCTCGCCCACTGGTCTTGCCCTCATTAAACGCTTCGAGGGGTTTTCAGCGGTGCCGTATTTATGCCCTTCACGGATATGGACGATTGGCTATGGCCATGTGCTACTTCCAGCCGAACGTGAGATGTTGATGGAAATTGACGAGACAATGGCCGAGCGTCTGCTGATTGGAGACATACGCTTTGCGGAGCGGGCGGTGCAGCACTATATCCGCGTGCCAATTAGCCAAAACCAGTTCGATGCGTTGGTAAGCTTCACGTTTAATGTGGGGGCAGGGGCATTGCAGCGCTCGACATTGAGAAGGGTTATTAATCGGGGGGAGGTGGACGAAATTGCCCCCCAGTGGATGCGCTGGGTGTGGGGGGGAGGACGTAAATTAACGGGTTTGGCGCGGCGCAGAGCCTCGGAATTGCTTGTTTTTAAGGAATAAACGAGGCGGATAGGGGGTATCCCCCAACCCACAAAACTTCACAGAACTGTCACATAACTATCCGTATCCTTGTGCTATGGTTGAACCATGAAATAGCGCTAAAGGAGCGAAACATGACGGATACATCAGCACCAGCACCGACCGAAGGTAAGCCAGTACTCGGTCGTTTCACTGACCTTGTAAAAACTCAAGGATTCAAGGGCGCCGCAAAAGCAGGGTGGGGCGATGTTAAAAATATCGTCGGTAAAAGCGGTGAAGTAACCATGGGACAACGTGGCGTGGGCTTCGCCCGTGTTGCAGGTGTTGGTATTGGTCTCTCCATTGCTAAAGGCGCATTCGAAAGCAAAACAGCGGACGGTGAAGAGCGTGGCGCGCTAGGTCGCCTAGGCCAAGCAGTCCTCGGTACGGGCGTTGCAGTTGGCAGCATGGTTGTCGGCGGAGCTCGCTAAGCGATGAATCAGACAGATCCAAGAACGCGAGCTGTCCTTGATCGAATCATCGGCGATGCCAAGCAGGGCAAAATCATTCCTGATAACGCGGAAGGCGCTTTCGATAGCAAAGTTCCCTTTCATAAGCGTGTACTACAGCGGGCTGAAAAATTATCACCCGAACAGAAAATTTCGACAGGCATCAATTTCTTGATTTCTGGTATGTGCGCGGTCGGTGCGTTCCGGCAACTGAGCAATTCTTTCACGAAAGATGAACGGGGCGAGCGCCATATCCAGCCCACCCAATTTGGTCTTGGCATAGTTTCCGCCTTGCTAGCAGCGGGCACCGCTTACCTTGGAGCGCAAGCCCTACGCTCTGGCCACAGCCACTAATACCCAAATTGTTGATGAAACCGTGCGGCGTTTGCTGCGCTTAACCGCACTTCGTAATGGGCTGTTGCTTCCTCTTCTGTATGATCCATCACCTGCCCATTAGCATAGAGCCACGCAATCGCGCGGCCATTTTCATGGGGGATGGTGTAGTGGTAGGTGGCCAGCAGCTCGGCCGAGAGTTTATCATCGATGAGCTTCAATAGTTCGGCGCAGCCCTCGCCTGTGATAGCGGATATGGGCACTGCCCCAGCGGGGGCGGCATAGTTCTCGTGGTTGTGGTCAGCGCTCCATTGGTCGATTTTATTATGTACCTCGATGAGATGTTCGAGGTTAGCGCCTTTGCCGAACAGGCTTTTCAGCACGCCCATCACATCATCGCTTTGCGCCTTGGTATCCTCGTGAGCAATATCGCGCACATGCAGGAGTATATCGGCCGAGAGTACTTCCTCGAGCGTTGCGCGAAAGGCAGCGATGAGCTCGGTGGGTAGGTTAGAAATAAACCCCACCGTATCGCTCATCAACACCCGTAACCCTGATGGCAGAACTGCTTCGCGGATGGTGGGGTCAAGCGTGGCAAACAGCATATCCTGCGCGACGACTGTGGATTGGGTGAGGCGGTTGAACAGGGTGGATTTGCCTGCATTCGTATAGCCCACAAGGGCAATGAGCGGATAGGGGACATCCCGCCGTGTGGCGCGGTGGAGGGTTCGCGTACGCACCACATTATCGAGCTGCTTCTTGATTTTGATGATGCGGTCGCCAATCATCCGCCTATCGAGTTCGATCTGCGATTCCCCAGGGCCACCGAGAAATCCGAAGCCACCACGTTGGCGCTCAAGGTGCGTCCAACTTCGCACAAGGCGTGATTTCTGATAGGTGAGCGAGGCAAGTTCTACCTGTAATTTACCTTCCGCCGTGCGGGCGCGCGCACCAAAAATTTCGAGGATGAGGGCGGTGCGATCAATCACCTTACACCCGAAGGCTGTTTCGAGGTTGCGTTGCTGCACAGGGGTGAGGGCGCAATCGACAATGGCGAGGCCGATGTCGTTTTCTGCAATCAGCGCCGCAAACTCTTCGGTTTTACCTTTGCCGATATAGGTTGCAGGCGTCACTTTCTGTAAGCGGACAATAGCAGCGTGCCCTACATCAAGCGCGATGGCATGGGCGAGGCCAACCGCCTCCTCAAGTGAGGCATGCAGCGAGCGCTCCGCCTTTTCGCGGGTGGTGATGGTAGGGTGGATGACGAGTGTTTTGGTCAAGCCTTAAGCGCTTGGTGCTTCATCCGCTGTCGTAGCCGCATCGCCTTCATCCTCGCCCTTATAAAGGCTGATGTTGGTGCTTGGCACGATGGTGGCGATAGCATGCTTGTAAACCAGTTGCACTTGCGGGCTGCGGCGTAAAACGACGCAGAAATTATCGAAACCACTGATGTTGCCCTGAAGTTTCACGCCCGAAGTGAGGAACACGGTGACAGGCACCTTTTCCTTACGCAGGGTATTTAGGAAAACATCTTGAATATTCTGGTTTTTTTCGCTTGCCATGGGTTGCCTCTTACGGGGTTTTTGGTCGTGTTTTTGGGGCTCCGGATGCCCGAAACCGCTAGTTCTTTAGTGGTAACCTGCTCAGGATGCAAGCGATTTGGGGTATATGCCAGAAAAGAGGCATCAAATCTTAACAAAACTGTCACACTTGTTAACCTTTGTTAATGCTAATCTATCCTTATTACTTGGACAGTAACCCGCACGGGTTCAACCAATTTACGAGTTTCTTCTGTGCGAGGAAAACGCTTGGGGCGGTGGAGCAATCCACCGCCTCTTTTTTTATGCGCGCAATCTAGCTGCGTTCGCGCACATCGAAAATGCGGGCATGTTCATCAAGGGCGAAGCGGTCGGTCATCCCTGCAATAAAATCGGCAATCACTTCGGCGGTGCGCTGCGTGCACGCGCCATCGGTCTGGGCATACCATACATTGGGCAGGCATTGCGGCTCGGCGAGGAAAAACACGAACAGCTCCTTCACCACGCGGCGCGCTTTGCTGGTCATGCGGTTCACCTTGAAGTGGCGATACATATATTTGAACAGGAACGATTTGATGGAGCGGTGCGCCAGTTCCATATCGCCCGAAAATTGCACAAGCTGCTGGCCAAGGCCACGCACATCATCGGCCGAGGCAATATGAAATTGCACAATGCGTTGGCGCGTGTGGGTCAGCACATCGGCCACCATGCGGTTAATGAGGCGGCGGATGATTTCGTGCCCCTGACGGTGCGAGGAAAGCATGGGGTGCTGGGCGCGCACTTCGGCGATGATATCGCCCAAAAGCGGCAGTTCCTCAAGGTCGGCTAGGGTGAAAAACCCTGCGCGCAAGCCATCGTCGATATCGTGGTTATTATAGGCAATATCATCCGCAATCGCGGCCACTTGCGCTTCGATGCTGGCATGGGTGGAAAGCTCCAAATCCTGCTGCTCGGCATAGGCAAGCATGGCTCGTGGCAGGGGCTTAGCACCCGCAAAACCCGTAAGGGGGCCATTATGCTTGGCAATACCTTCCAGCGTTTCCCATGTAAGGTTCAGCCCATCGAAATTGGCGTAGCGGTTCTCGAGATGCGTCACGATACGAATGGTTTGCGCGTTATGGTCGAAACCACCAAAGCCTTCCATCGCCTCGTGGAGTCCATCCTCGCCCGCATGGCCGAAGGGGGGGTGGCCAAGGTCGTGCGCCAGTGCCAGTGCTTCTGCCAAATCCTCGTTGATGTTCAAACAACGAGCAATGCCACGCGCCAGCTGAGCTACTTCAAGGCTATGGGTGAGACGGGTGCGGTAATGGTCGCCCTCGTGGTTCACAAACACTTGGGTTTTATATTCCAGCCGACGAAAGGCCACGGAATGAATAATGCGGTCGCGGTCGCGCTGGTGGGGGGTGCGCATGGTGCATTCGGCCTCGGGTACCAGCCGCCCGCGGGTTTGGCTGGGGTGAGTGGCATAAGGGGCAAGAATGGCGGCTTGGTTTTGGTTCATGGCGCGAGGATAGAGGAGAGAATTCGTGAGCGCAACTATTGCTATCGCCCCCCAATTCCCTATATACTGGCAGCATGACCCAGCCTTTTACCATCTCGCCATCGGCTTCTGCCCGCATTGCCCATTTGTTGGCAAGCGAGCCAGCGGGCACGCGTCTGCGTGTGGCGGTGGATGGCGGTGGCTGCTCGGGCTTTCAATATAAATATGATTTTGTGACCGAAGCACCTGCGGCCGATGATAAAATTTTTGGTGATGAAAAAGCGCCTGTCATCGTCGATGAAATGTCGCTGGGTTACATCAACGGTGCAGTGCTCGATTATGTGGAAACGCTTGGCGCAGCTGCGTTTGAAATTAAAAACCCGCAGGCCAAAAGCAGCTGTGGTTGCGGCAACAGTTTTTCCGTCGCGCTTTAGCGAAGCATCATTTTGCGCGCATTAACATCCTGTTGAGTTTCTGGTGTATAGGGCAAATCAGGCGTATTTACGCCAACACTGGCGGTGAGCAGATAGTTCGCGCTGTCCTTAGGGGAAGCCTTTGTGATAGCTGCGCCAACAGCCTTTGCCGTGAATGTTAGTGGGTATTCTGACGTATCGTATATTTTGTCTCGCGATAGTTGTGTCAAAACAGCCTGTCCTACTGGCGCAGTTTTTATGCCTAGTTTTTGGAGTTCCTCTGCGCTTTCTTGATTTGTGAAATAAACTATGTGACTGCCAATAGTGGCTTGGCGTATTTTTTGCTTCTCAGCCAAAGCGATGAGCTGATTATGTACGGTGTTCTTAACATCTTTGAATGCCATGAGTTATCTCCCGAAGTTTTTTATACTGTTTAATATCCTATCGTCCACGCGGATTTGGTAAAGCGGCTACTCCAACTCGCCCGCCGCGCTGTGCTATGAGTGAAGGATTGCCAAGCGCGCGCATATGTTCCTTCACCACCTCACGCGTGAAGGGCACGAGGCTGATGCCATGAAGTGCATTCATCGCTTTGTCCGTATCACCAAACGCTGCAATTAAGCCCTTGTCACCCTCCCAGTTGATGAGGTGGCGCTGCTCGCCCAATTCCAGCGGGGTTGGTGAAAGTGCCGCACGCGTCGCGGCGCCCATGGCTTTCGAAGCTAGCCCCAAGGCTGATAACTCCTGCGCTACATCCGCGTCCGTCACCAATGCAAGGGAGCCATCCTGTCGGTTGATGCCACGAATGCGCTTTTCGCTAATATAATGCGCCATCGCTGTGCGCAAAAAATCGGCTGTATCGTTGGTGGTCATAAAAGCCTCCAGTAGCGAATGAAGGCGCCAGCCTAGCTCATTTGATTACTAAGCAATGTGAAGTTTTTATGACAATGGCAAATTTAGCGGGCGCAGCTACGCACCACTTCACACACGCGCAATACGTCGGCATCGCTCATTGCGCTGCCGCTTGGCAGGCACAGCCCATCGCGGAATAACCTCTCGCTAACCTTGCCACCCACCATTTTCACATCCTTGAATACGGGTTGCAGGTGCATGGGCTTCCAGATGGGGCGCGATTCGATATTCTCTGCCTCCAGTGCAAGGCGGATGGTTTCGCGGCTGGCGCCGAATTTCTTTTCATCAACGAGCATAACGCTCAGCCAGCGGTTACCTTTGCCGCTCAGTGAATCGGGCATAAAGCTGATACCAGCAAGGCTACCCAGCTCGTGGGCGTAGAGTGCAAAAATTTCGTGGCGGCGATGCATGTGTTCATCCAGCACCTCGAGCTGCCCGCGACCAATAGCTGCTACAATATTGCTCATGCGGTAGTTGTAGCCATAGGTAGTGTGCTCGTAATGCGGGGCTGGGTCGCGCGCTTGTTGGCTAAGGAAACGCGCTTCATCGATGAGTTTTTTATCGTGGCTGGCCAGCATGCCACCGCCGCTGGTGGTGATGATTTTATTGCCGTTGAACGAGAACGCCGCTGCATCGGCAAAGTAGCCCGCATGTTTCTCTTGATAGGTTGCGCCCACCGATTCGGCTGCATCAATTAGCAGTTTCACACCATAATCTTCACAAATGATACGCAGCGCGCCCATGTCGCAGCATTGGCCGTAAAGGTCGGTCGGCAGTACTGCTTTGGGCAGTTTGTTTTTACGG
>CAUJIC010000004.1 GCA_963205305.1 Pseudomonadota bacterium
TTTTACAAGGCATACCGCGCTTGAAGCGCGAGGATAGGAACGAGGCCAAACGCTTTGTGACCCTGATTGATGCGCTGTATGACCACCGCGTGAAGCTGATTGCCACCGCCGAAACCGCGCCCAATGAGATATACGAGGCGGGCGATGGCACGTTTGAATTTGGCCGCACCGTGAGCCGCCTGATGGAAATGCAGAGCGAAGCCTATTTGGGCTTGGCCAAAATATAAGTACTTGTGAAGCGTGCGCAGGCGCATTAAATCAGCCTTCATGACCCAAGCCCCCCTCACCGTTTACCTTGCTGCCCCGCGTGGATTTTGCGCGGGTGTGGATCGCGCGATTGAAATTGTGGAGCAAGCCTTAGCGCTTTATGGCGCGCCGATTTATGTGCGCCACGAGATTGTTCATAACCGTTGGGTGGTCGAGGATCTGCGCGCCAAAGGCGTGGTGTTTGTGGATGAGGTGGATGAGGTGCCCGCAGGTGGGATCACTGTATTTTCCGCCCACGGCATTTCCGAGAAAGTGGAAAACGACGCCAAGCTGCGCGCGTTGCCAATTATTGACGCGACCTGCCCGTTGGTAACGAAAGTGCATAACCAAGCCCGCCGCTATGAGCGCGAAGGGTATGAGATTATTCTCATCGGCCATGAGGGCCACCCCGAGGTGGAGGGCACTAGCGGCCGCGTGAGCAAAGTCTATCTGGTCGAGAATATTGCCGATGTGGCAGCGCTTGAAGTGGCAACGCCTGATAAACTTTCGTATGTCACCCAAACCACGCTGAGCGTGGATGATACAAAATCCATCATCGCCGCGTTGAAGGAACGCTTCCCCAGCATCCATGGGCCTGACACGCGCGATATTTGTTACGCCACGCAGAACCGCCAACAAGCAGTGAAAGAATTGGCAAAACAGGTGGAGTTATTGCTGGTGGTTGGCTCCGCCAATTCCAGCAACAGTAACCGCCTGCGCGATTTAGGCACCGAATGCGGCATCCCCGCCTATCTCATCGACGATGCAACGGATATTAACCCCACATGGCTGAACGGCATCACCAAAATTGGCCTAACGGCTGGGGCATCCGCGCCTGAGTTGCTCGTCGAGCGCGTTGTCAAATTCCTCGAAACGCTGCGGGTGGTGACGGTAGAGCCGTTCAAAGTGGTGGAGGAAAATGTTGCCTTCAACCTGCCGCCTGAGGTGCGTAGCCAGCCGTTTAAAGATAGGCTCAAGGCTTAAGGCTTAATAGCCTTACATTACCCTTAATTGCACATGCCTCGCAATCGCACTGATAATGCTTCGCATTTGCACGGCAACATGCTGACTATAAAAGAAATAAATAAAAAAAATTTTCCTAGTTTTTCGGCATCAAAAATAATAAAAAAAATTTCCAATGGTTAACAAAGCGTTAACCGCCTAACAAAAAATCATACTGCAGGAGTTATAGAAATGGCCATCATCAAAGGCGTAACGTATACCGATAACCTTTATGGCACTGCAGGTGCCGACACCCTGAACCCATTGAAGGGAACGCACACGCTCTATGGCGGCGCAGGTGCGGATATCTATAACTTACAAAAAACCAGCTTCAGCTCGGGCGCTATGCCGCACAGCTACTACACCATCAATGAAACGGGTGCAGACAACTCGGTGGATACCATCAACGTAACTGCCTTTAAAGGTTCAGGTCTTGTTCAATCGTTCGAACGCGTTGGAAATGATCTAGTTGCAGTACTGCCAGGTGCCGCGCGTGGCTTTAATAGTCCTGGTACCACGACACTGCACCTGAACATCGTGAATCAATTCTCGACCACCAATGCCGAAGCGCACATTGAAAAATTAGTGTTAGCGGGAGTTTCCTACAACCTTCTTTCCGATAATAATGGTACCGATCAGGCCGATATTGCAACCGGCGCATCGACTGCCGATAGCATCAACACCTTTGCAGGAAACGACTACGTATTCGCCAATGGCGGCAACGATACCGTTTACTCGGGCCTTGGCAACGACACCATTTATGCTGGCGCAGGCGATGATTTTGTATTCGGAGAAGCGGGTACTGATTACATCTACGGCGGCGATGGCAACGA
Source organism: Pseudomonadota bacterium (assembly GCA_963205305.1). Lineage (GTDB taxonomy): Bacteria > Pseudomonadota > Alphaproteobacteria > Rickettsiales > UBA3002 > QFOX01. The sequence continues at coordinate 2,082 of CAUJIC010000004.1, forward strand.
CAAAATTACTGGCGGCGCAGGCCTCGATGGATTGTATGGTGAAGCAGGAAATGACACGTTGACCGGCGGTGCTGAGAATAACATTCTCGATGGTGGCGATGGCAATGATGCGCTCGTAGCTGGAGCAGGCAACGATACGCTCGTTGGCGGTGCTGGTAGCAACACTCTCAAGGGTGGCGCTGGTTCGGACATGTACACCGTGACCAATACGGCTGGCACAACTCAGGTTATCACTGATGTTGCCGCTCAGAACGAATCCTTCTCGGGTGACTTCTTGAACCTCAAGACTGCAACTGGTTACACCCCACTGAGCTTCCTGCATGCGGGCAATGATCTGATTATCACCACTGCCGAAGGTTCTGAGATCACCATTAAAGGGCAATACGATGTTAACTCGTATGTTGGTGACCATGGTATCGAATATTTGGCCCAGAACAGCACCAATATCTATGATGCATTGTGGGTTTCCAAAGGCCTGATTGGTGATGGCCCAGAATTCCCTAACGGCCAAGATGTCGCCACGGGCGCCGCTGGTGACCTAATTGTTGGAACGACTGCCGATGAAACCATTTATGGCGGTAAAGGTAGCGATTTGCTTCAAGGTGGTGGTGGTAGCGATATTTTCGAAATCCATACGGATTCAGAGAATGATACTATTCTGGATTTCTCGGCTGATGACAAAATCGACATGAGCGATCTGCGCACAACGTTTGAAACACTCAGCTTTTTCGAGATTGCTGATGGCGCCGTTAACCATACATACATCTTCGCCGGTGATGCAGATACTGGTTACGTGACGATTGATCTGGTTGGCGTAAATGCGGATGCACTAACCTCAGACAATTTCATTTTCTAATCATGGTAAGCGCAGCTAACTAGCTGCTACAAAATCAAGTGGAAGTAATGACAGTGCGCTCATTACTTCCACTTGCACCCATCAAATCCCATGCTATAACCCGCGAACTCTGGTTCGGGCGGTTAGCTCAGTTGGTTAGAGCGCCTCGTTGACATCGAGGAGGTCGGAGATTCGAGTTCTCTACCGCCCACCAGATTTAAAGAGCTTAGGCTAGGTGCTGACCAGCGAGTGCGCCAGCGGAACCACTTCCACCAAATCGCCCTTCTTGAGCTTCTTATTCTCGTTCACCACGAGCAGGCAATCAGCCTTCGCCAATTCGCTAAGCAAGAAACCATCCTGCGCCGAGACGGGGATGACCTTGTACATGCCCGAAGCATCGATGCTAAGCGAGGCATGCAGGTAGGCCACGCTGGTATCGAATTCATCGAGATTACGCCCCAAAATGGCCTGCCATTTAGGCAGTGGCTTGGTCATGCCAGTCATTTTGTTGACGATGGGACGTACAAACAGTGAAAAATAAATGCTGGCTGAAATGGTGTTCCCCGGTAGCGAGCAAATGGGCATGCCGCGATAATGGGTGAACAGCATGTGGTCGTTACGGCGCAATTGTACACTTAGCGTGTCGATGTTATCGCAAATTTTACGCAGCGAATTAATCATCAAGTTGCCTGCGCCTGCCGAGGTGCCGCCTGTGGTAATCAGCAAATCACAATGCTGGGCTAAATCAATTTTTTCGCACACATTTTCGACCGTATCTTGCGCCAAACCTAAAATCACGGGGTCGCCGCACAATGCCGTAATGTTCGCGGGCATGGTGTAGAGCGATGACGCCGTGATGGGATGTGTGGCGCTGTGTTCACCCGGCATGGCTAGCTCGCTACCCACGGCAAGCACGGCAATACGCGGCTTACGCACGACAGGTAGCCACAACAAATGCATGGCCGATGCCAAGCCAACGAGGCGCGAGGTCATCACTGTGCCCGCACTGAAGGCAATATCCTGCGTGGAAAAGTCGATGCCTTCGGGGCAAATATTCTCGCCAATCGTGGGCTGGGCATGGATGGTCACCACATCATCCTTCTGCGTGGCTGAGGACATAGCAACCAGTGAATCCGCGCCTTCGGCAATTTTACCACCCGCATAGGTCAGAATCGCTGAGCCCTTTTCGACCGAGCCGATGTAAGGCCGCGCCGAGTTCGACTCACCCTGCACATAGAGATTGGTGGGAAGGAAATTGAGGTCGATGCTGCGCACGGCATAGCCATCGACCGTTGCAATGTCGTGTTCGGGCAGTGTGTTGCGCGCATAGACAGGCTCGGCAATGATGCGGCCTAGCGCGCTGGTGGTGGTGATGTATTCTTTGGGTAAGGTTGTGACGCTAGTGAGCAGCTTGGTGAGACTGGTTTTCATGGCGGTTCCTGCAATGCATAGTGATTGGCAAGTGTTGACGCCTAGACTCGTACGGACGGATGCTCCCTGACAAGGAAATACGCTCAACCGCTGATGCTTGGAAACTATTACAAAGCGATTGGGGAGAATATGCAACGGCGCGTACGCCGAGCTGATATTTTTACTACTCAGGAATTATGCTAATCTAGCGCTCGCGGGATTGGTCGATTCCGCCGACGCTAGGCACGTTATTCGACACGGTGGCCGATGCCGCCGTGACACCCAGCGACGATAAATCGACCCCCTTAGCAAGGTTCTTCATCACCATATGGTCGACCACTTTGTCGAAACCTTCTTTTGCATGCGATGCGAGTTCACTATCCATGCATCACCTGCTGTTCGTGGTCGAGTGAATCGAGGAATTCGATAGCGCGGCGCTGCGATTCGAGCGTGGGTAGACTGAGTGCCACCAACTCCTTCGCTTGTTTTACCTTACGCATATTGACCCCGCATGAGGCAAGGTGACCACGATTACTGGACATACGCGGATCGCTCATGAGGGCCTTCGCGTACTCTACGTCGGTGTATTCGTTCAGCGCGCCCGTTAACTCAATGACAGCCTTGGCGGCAATATCTGGTGCATAAAACTGATGTTCGACTAGTTGCATGGGCGTTTGTTGCCTAGAGATAGGGTTCATGCCCTCAATATAACCGCAAATTGATTAATATTTCGTTACCAAGGTAAGCTGTTGGAAAATAATATACAGACCTTCGATTCGCTGCGCTGGTACGCCCAGATGGGCGTCGACCTGTGCGTGGAGGCCGAACCGCAGGAAATAACGGCAATTCTGGCCTCCAACCCTGCCGAGAGAGCCTCTTCGGCCTTCGCGGGTGATACTGTACGGGCTGCGGCAGCCCCAACCAGCACTGCTGAGCGAGTGCTATTCCAAGCGGCACCGCAGGCGAAAGAGCCCCTATCTTCCATTGCAGATGCGGTGGCCGAGGCACGCAGGCTGGCCGATGCCGCAACCACGCTCGATGAACTGGAAGCTGCGGTGCGGATATTCAATGGCTGTTCCCTCAAAAAAACAGCGAGCAACACCGTGTTCGCCCAAGGCGTGGCGGCAAGCCGCCTGATGTTTATTGGCGAGGCCCCAGGGGCAGAGGAGGATAGAAGTGGCGTGCCCTTCTGCGGGCCTAGCGGGCAATTGCTCGATAAAATGCTCAGCTTCATTGGCCTCAGCCGAGCCGAGAATTTTTACATTACCAACTGCCTGTTCTGGCGCCCCCCCGGTAACCGCCAACCCAGCGCCGATGAATTGGCCATCTGCCTACCGCTGGTCGAAAAACACATTGCACTCATCAACCCGAAAATCATGGTGTTGGTGGGCGGAACGGCCACGAGTGCGATATTAAATGACACGCGCGGCATCACCCGTTTGCGTGGGCAGGTGTTCAGCTATAAAAACGACTACATGGCCGAAGCAGTGCCAGTTCATGTTATCTACCACCCTTCCTACCTTTTACGGCAGCCTTTGGCCAAAAAACAGGTATGGGCCGATTTACTGGCCTTAAAGGCCGCTTTAACCGCCTGAAATCGCTGAATTCAGCCATTTATCCTTGCTGGGACGGCGTTTTGACCCTATATAGCGCCCCCTGATATGAAAAAGATTAAGAACAGTGTGAACAAGGCTGTAGCTCTCAAACGCCGTATTGCCCCTTTGATGCCCACCCCAGCGCAAGCAGGGGCATGGGTGTTTTTGCTTGGCTTTGCACTCATGACCATTGCCGCGTTTAGCGGAAATGGCACCCCCGCGCCTGCGCCCGTGGTGAATGTGGTGACGGTGGAAACAGGTGACCGCCCATCCGAACTCAGCAGAACCGATGTTGGGCTTTACACGCTCATCTTCCAAGCCGAAGAAAAGGGCGACACCGCGCGCAGCAATGAGCTGATGGCGCAGCTGGATAACCACGACCTTATGGGCTACGCCCTCGCCGCGCGCTACCTTGGTGAAAAATACAAAGCGACGGCAGAAGAATTATCGCAATGGCTCGCCAATTACAGCGACCACCCGCAAGCCGCGCGCATTGCGCGCCTTGCCAATGCCCGTGGCGCGAAAGTGATCTTAGCAAAAGCCGAGCAGCCCCTGCGCGGCGAAGGCTACACCGATCACCTAGGCCGCAGCACCATGCCCGATAGCTGGTTTACGGCGCTGGGCTACTGGCGTTCGGGCGATTACAAAACTGCAAGCAGCATCTTCACGCGGTTGAGCAAGGATAGCTCGCTGAGCGATTGGCAGAAATCCGCTGCTTATTATTGGGCGTATCGCGCCGATGATAAGCGCGGCGCCGATTATCGCGCCGAATCAAACTTACAGCACGCGGCCAGCTACCCCACCACTTTTTATGGCCTGCTTGCCGCCGCACAATTGAACGAACTATCGCTTGCTGCCGAAGCACCTGAAGTGAGCGATAGCTTACGCGACGATAAACGCGCGGTGCGTGCTGGGCTGTTGGTGGAACTGGGTAAAACCGAAGAAGCGGAAACCGAACTGCGCGCATTGTATAGCGCCACGCATGAAAACGAGCGCGGCGGTATTGTCACGCTGGCCAGCGAACTGGATATGCCAAACCTGCAAATGCGCTTGGCACGCACCTCGGGCCTAACGGATGAAGAGCAGCTGTTTGCGAAGTTCCCTACCCCCTACTACATGGTGAATTTACACGGCGTGATGGATTCCGCCTTGCTAATGGCGGTGGCGCGCAACGAATCGGGCTTCCGCGATGTGGCGCACAGTAGCGCGGGCGCAGCTGGCCTGATGCAAATGCTGCCCTCGACCGCGAAGATGGTGGAGCAAAGCCTGAGCCGCGAACACCTGCAAGTGGCCAGCGCAGGCGGCCTGAACAGCCTTTCCGAACGCTTGAACGACCCCGCAATGAGCGCACGTTATGGTGCGACATACCTTGCCATGCTCTCGCGTATGCCTGCCATCAACAACAACCTGATTCACCTACTGGTGGGCTATAACGCTGGCCCTGGCACCGTGATTAGCTGGAAAGCCGCGACACAAAATATGCGCGACCCACTGCTCTATATCGAATCCATTCCCTATGCCGAAACGCGCAACTACGTCATGCAAGTTTCCGCGCAATATTGGATCTATCAGCTGATGATGGAAGAAAAACCAACCGCGCTAATGGCGCTGGCCAAAGGCCGTTGGCCAATGGTGAAGGCCCCTCGCCCTGCCAGCAGCTAGTGCATTGCACGGTTGCTCGTTTAGATTTTAGTGATAGGTTGGCTGCTCTCGTTACGTAAACGATAGAGTCATTTCCATGCCCCATTTCGACCATGAACTTGCCCTTGCACCTGCGCGCGTATGTGGCGTGGACGAGGCTGGCCGAGGCCCGTGGGCTGGCCCTGTGGTAGCTGCTAGCGTGATGTTTAGGGCGAATGATGCTATTCCCAAAGGCCTCAACGATAGCAAAAAACTAAGCCGTGCGGCGCGTGAGAAATTATTCGCACAGCTGCTGGCGGGGAATATTTGTCATGGCATTGGCGTGGCGAGTGCCGAAGAAATTGATGCGCTGAATATTTGGGGCGCCACGCAATTAGCGATGCGCCGCGCTGTGGATGCCATGCCCGAAGCACCTGCGTTTGCGCTGATTGATGGTAAGGTGAACCCCAAAGATTTCCCCTGCCCCACACGCCCCATTATTGGCGGCGATGGCATTTCACTTTCCATTGCGGCAGCCTCGATTTTTGCCAAAGTAACGCGCGACCGCATGATGGATGACTACGCAAAACAATACCCACATTATGGCTTCGAGCGGCACGCGGGGTATGGCACTAAGCGGCACCAAGAAGCCCTCGCCGCTCATGGTATCTGCCCCATCCACCGCACCAGTTACGCGCCGATTCGGGCATTGCTGGAGAAGGTAGCTGCATGAGTGCTCCCACCAAAAAACCATTCCGCAAACGGCACCTGTTTGCACGCAGCGTGAGCGATGTGATGAAAGAAGCCACCAAACCGCTGATGAGCAAGCAGGGCAAACTTTACGGTGCGTTGCTGCGCGATTGGGCGCAGATTGTGGGCGCAGAGCGCGCACGCGTCACCCGTCCGCAGCGCTTACAATTCCCCACCACCGAGGCGAGCGGTGCGGTGCTGCACATCGACGCGCGCCCAGCGGCTGCGCCAGAATTGGCCTATGCGCAGGAACAAATGCTGGAACAATGCGCCCGCTATTTTGGCTATCGCGCGATTGACCGCATTGTCATACACGCCACGCATGAAGGATTCCATGTAGTGGAAAATCCACAGCCCGCCCCGCACGAAACAATCAGCGCTGCACCACCATTACCCCAGACTATCCCTAATGAAATGCGCGGCGTGTTGGAGCGACTTTCAAAGCATTTCACATCGCCTAGTGACAAGCCATAATCGCTGCGTTAAAACTATTCGCAATCAACCAAGGAGCCTAATTCTATGAGCACTTCAAAAAGCAGCGGAAAACTTGTTATTATTGCACTTGTCGCCCTTGTTGGTGGCCTTGCAGGCTTTGGTTATTTCAATCAAGCGGCGAAGCTGGATGACACCGCGCAGCATGCCAGCTCATCGGAGCCTGCAACGTCAGAGCCTGCTACATCGTCCACGATTGACACAACGATCCTTGAAATTAAGAAGGACGACATCGTTTTGGGTGATTCAAAAGCACCCGTGACCATGGTCGAGTATTCCTCGCTCTCGTGCCCACATTGCGCAAATTTCCACGCAAAAACACTACCTGATGTAGAGAAAAACTTCATCGAAACGGGTAAAGTAAAACTGGTGGTGCGTGCCTTCCCGCTCAACGAGCCTGCTGCTAAAGGCGCAATGATCGTGGAATGTGCTGGGCAGAATGGCCTGAAGCGTGAAAACTTCCTCAAGGTGCTGTTCGATATGCAAGCACAATGGGCATTTTCTGAGGGATTCCTTAAGGATTTGAAGCAAATCGCTCTTGTCGGCGGACTCGACAGCGCAGCCTTCGATAGCTGCGTCAACGATAAGGATCTTGAAACCCGCATCCTTACCTCGCGTCAGGAAGCAGAAACGAAGCTCGCCATTAGCTCGACCCCCACATTCTTCATTAACGGGAAGAAATTCGAGGGTGAGCCTTCGATTGATGGCTTCAAGCAAGCACTCGATGCGGCCATTACTGCGGCAAAATAGCCACAAAAAACAGCCTCATTCACAAGCAAAAATCGTTGCTTGACAGGTGGGGGCCTCATCCATAGATTGCGCGCGCCATGCGGGACGATTCAGAGAAAAAGCCTGTCACGCTTGAGGAGCTAAATCAGCACCTTGAGGAAGTGAGAAAGCTGCAGCCTGTTGTCACCTCGCAAGCCAAGTTACCAGGCGACGCTGCACGCGCAGCGATTGACTTTGCCTCGGCGACTGCGGTGGGCACTGGCCTCGGTTACGGGGCGGATGTCTGGCTGAATACCTCGCCGTGGGGTTTGTTGGTGGGTTTGCTCATCGGCACTGTGGCGGGGGTAACGCTGATGTTTCAGGAAGAGGCGCGCGCCGCAAAACGCGCACTGAAGCAACAGCAGACAATGAACGATAAACTGTAGGATTTGCCTTGTCTGAAAATGCACATCACGGACCTCTCGACCAATTCGCGGTTAGCCCTGTTTTCGAACTGCCGAAAATTCTCGGTGTCGATACCAGCATCACGAACTCTGCGCTCTTCATGCTGGTTGCTGTGCTTATCACTGTCATCGCCTTCCTGTTCGCCACCCGCCGCCGCGCCACCATTCCTGGTCGCGTGCAATCGCTGGCTGAAATCACGTATCAGTTCGTCCACGGCATTGTGGAAGAAAACGCTGGTCATGCTGGCCTCAAATATTTCCCGTTTCTGTTCAGCCTGTTCTTGTTCGTGCTGTTCGTGAACTTTATCGGCCTTGTGCCCACCTCGTTCGCCCCCACCAGCCAAATCATCGTCACGCTGGGCATGGGCGCGTTTGTATTCATCTGTATCACGCTCATCGCACTCATCAAAAAAGGCCCTATTGGCTTTCTTAAACACTTTGTGCCCTCAGGTCTGCCGTTGTGGATTGCGCCTGTGATGTTCCTCATCGAGATGGTTTCCTATCTCTCGCGCCCGTTCAGCCTTGGTATTCGTTTGGCCGCAAACATGACCGCTGGCCACACCCTCATCCACGTGATTGCCGCTTTTGTGGCGCCACTCGCGCTATTTGGCATCTTGCCAATCGCATTTCTCGTCTTTATGACGAGCTTCGAATTTTTCGTTGCAATCCTTCAGGCCTATGTCTTCACCATGTTGTGCTGCATGTATCTGGGTGAAGCGCTCGAAGATCATCACTAGAATTTTTGTATCACTTTTAACGTAGTAACTTTTGGAGTTTAAAATGGAACACGCAGTCGCAGATATGGCTTCTTTGAAATTCATCGGCATGGGCCTCGTATCGCTCGGTATGCTTGGCGCCGCTATCGGTGCTGGTATCATCTTTGGTAACGCTGCCCAAGGCGTTGCACGCAACCCATCGGCCGAAGGCCAAATCCGCAAAATCGCCATCCTCGGCGCCGTATTCGCGGAGTTCATGGGTCTGCTCTCGTTCGTTCTTGGCATCATGATCATGGGCTAAGGCTTAACGCCAAGCAAACTAGGAATAGTGCAATGAAACGCATCGCATACAGTGTTGTAGGTTTGTTCGCCGTAGCGCCATTTGGCGCGCATGCTAGCAGCCTGCCGCAAATGGACCCTACGTGGTATGGCAACCAGTTACTATGGTTGGCCGTCAGCTTTGGCCTGCTTTATGCGTGCGTTTCGTTGTTCATTGCCCCTTCCATCAAGGCCGTGCTCGATACGCGTGAAAACGCCATCAGCGATGCCATTGCCGAAGCCGAACGCGCCAAGCACGCGGCTGAATCGACCCGTAGTGATACGGGTAATTCGAGCCAAACCGCGCGCGCCAAGGCGGCTGAAACCATGGCAAAAGCGCTGGCCGAAAACAATGCCGAAGCGGCGCAAGCGATTGCCAAGCTCGACCACGACCTTGCCCGCCGCGCCGACCATGCGGCTGCCGTACTGGAAGATAGCGTGAAGAAAGCCTCGGCGGGGATTGATGAAGCGGCAAAAAGCTTGGCGGCTACCATGGCGGCTAAATTGCTGGCCAACACACCAGCTGAAGCTGCCGCGCCCAAACTTAAACTCGCAAAAAGCTAGGTAGCCCGTGACTGAAGCGACGACAACCACTGCATCCACCGAAGCCGCGAACAGTATGGAATGGCTGCACAACGCCAACACATGGATTGCGCTCTCGTTTGCGATCGTCCTGTTCCTGTTCGTTCGTTACCTGATTCCTGCGATCAACAAAGGCCTTGATGCACGTGCCGAAAAAATCCGCGATCAGCTAGAGCAAGCGAACCGCCTGCGCGCAGAAGCCGAAGCGCTGCTTGCCAGCTATAAGGCTGAGCAAGAATCGATGCTGAAACAAGCGGAAGAGATTGTCGCCACCGCAAAACGCGATGCGGCTGATATGCGTGTGCGTGCCGCCGAGGAACTGAAAACCGCGCTTGAGCGCCGCACCAGCCAAGCACACGAAAAGATTGCCCGCGCTGAGGCTGAAGCTGTCGCCAGCATCCGCACTCGTATTGTTGAAAGCGCTACGGATTCAGCACGAGCACTGCTTGCCGAACAAGCCGCAGGTGCCGCGGATGAGCAAGCCATTGCCCGCGCGATCTCATCGATTGAATCGCAAATCCACTAGGCCAGCAGCGCCACTTTCTTCGTATTTTCTTGTCTTGCCCCGCGCAAATGCTCTATTACAGCAGTATGCGACTCAGTTTTACTGGCTTTCTTGTCACTCTCGGTCTTTCCACCGCTGCCCACGCGGGCGCGTGGGTGCAACCGCAAGGCCACGGGCTGTTCATTGCCCAAGCCAGCTATTACAGCACCAACAGCTATTTCGATACGAATGGTGCGAAGCAGCCACAGCCGCGCTTTCGTAAATATGAATTGCAACCCTACGCCGAATATGGCGCGCTCGATTGGCTCACTATAGGCGGAAGTGCCTATGCCCAATCGGTGTCGCAATCCTCGCAAAGTAATTATGGCATTGCCGACCCCGAGCTGTTTGCACGGGCGCGGGTCTATGCCGATGATGTGCAGGTGGTTTCCATTCAGCCGCTCATCAAACTGCCGAGCAGCTTTGCCGAAAATAGCGTCGTGCGCGGCGGCAGCAAAAGCACGGATATTGAACTCTCCGCACTCTATGGCCGCAACCTAAACCTGATTAGCACGAAGGATTATGCCGATGTGCGGGTTGGCTATCGCCAGCGCGACCGTGGCTTAAGCCCACAGTGGCGCGGCGATGTGGCGCTCGGGCTTGGCATCACCGATACCATCCAACTCATCCCCGCGTTACGCACTGTTATTTCGACCAACCTTAAGGATGCTAGCACCTTCAGCGAGGGCGGCGACCTTGATTATAGCGTGCTGAAGGCAGAAGTGACGGGTGTCTATCACCTCAACGACGTGCAATGGATTCAGGCAGGCATTTTCTCGCATGTGGCGGGTATTCAAACAGGCGATGGCTATGGCATTAGCCTCGGCTTTGCACAGCGATTCTGATATGGCCAGCACACTTCGCATCGGGGATATTTTGGTGGCGAATGGCGCGCTGGAGCGTACACAGCTCGAGGAAATGCTACGCACGACCCGCAGCCGCATTGGCCACGCACTACGCCTTTTTGGCTTGGTGGATGGCCGCCAACTGGCAGCCGCATTGGCCGAGCAGCAAGGCTTGCACTACGTGGATGTTACGCAAAACGCGCCCGATAGCACGCTGTTTTCCCCTCGTGATGTGCCGCATTACATGGCGCACCACTATGTTCCGTTCATGCGCGATAGCGCATCTATCACGCTCGCGACCAGCGAGCCAAGCGAGGGCTTACGCCGATTTGCGGAATTGCATTGTGCGCTTGAGGTGCGTTTTGTTATCACCACCGCGCGCGAATTATCGCACTATTTAAACACGCGCGCGGCCACGGCCACCACGCGCACCGCACAGCTTGGCCTGCGACGCCGCTATCGTCACTTGGTGGCGGATCGCATTTTGCTTCGCGCCCAATGGCGGGGTTTGCTTGGGCTTGCAGTGCTTCTGGCAGGGGTCATATGGTTTGCACCCCGCGCCAGTTGGGATGGTATTTTGATTGCCTGCAACCTGTTTTACGCCGCGAACCTTGCACTTAAATTGGTGTTCTACCGCGAAGGCTCCATCGCGCAGCGCGAACAAGAAGCATCGGAAGTAACGCTCGCGACACGCGCAGGCGCGCTGCATGCGGGAGATTTACCCACCGACTCCATCCTTGTGCCCATGTACCGTGAATCAGCCGAAGTGATGGCACGACTCATCGCGCATTTAAATGCGCT
>CAUJIC010000005.1 GCA_963205305.1 Pseudomonadota bacterium
CACTGCTTGTTGGTTAATAATCTCGATTTGGCCCTTTAAATTCAACGCGTTGGGCATGCGCGAAGTCGATGATGGTTTCGGCCACTTGCTTGGCGCTGTGCTTACCATTGAGTATATTATATTCAGCCCTTGGGTCGTAAAGTGCTTCTTCAAGCTGTTTTGCAAGGTGGTCTGGATTAAGGCCATTCCACACAAGGGCAAAAAGTTGCGTGGTAATATCATGAAATTTGCCACATTGAGGAGAATTGGTGTCCCCATTAAGGTCTGGCTTATCAAGCAAGTTATTTTTATCTGCCCAGCGATGATTGCAGACATCCATTGCATCTACTAGCGAGAGGTATGGCACACCTTTAACTATTTTAGGTTCACGCCGAGTTTTCCAATCGTTCCTTTCATCCTGACTCTCAGCGATCTTATACTCGAAATCACAGAGGATTTGGTGTGTTTTTAGTGTTTCATCGCTCACGGCGACGTGTATATTGTGGTACGATTCCTCGGTTAGGCAGGCATAGTCGTCAAACTCTTCAGATGTTGGGATGGCTACTTCACTATGAACCGATTGCTTGGAAACAGCAGCAGGCGATAAAACGCGTTTCATGAACGCGTCAAATCCAGCAGGCCTCTCTATCTTTTTTCTAGTCATGCACACGGTCTCGTCAGTGATTGTTTTTTGTGTCATCCTTGGCTATGAGTAGGGCAGTTTATCCCTCTATTGTGTGAAGATTAGGTGACAATTTGAGCAAGACCCCATTTTTGAAGATGCATGGCACAGGCAACGATTTTGTGCTGCTGGATGCCCGCGCCCGCGCGGTGATCCTTACGCGTGAGGATGTGAAGCGATTGGCTGACAGGCATTTTGGCATAGGGTGCGACCAGTTGCTGGTGCTCAAAGCATCAAGTAAAGCCGAAGCCTTCATGCAGATTTTTAACTCCGATGGCTCGGAAATTTCCACCTGCGGCAATGCCACGCGTTGTGTCGCTGATTTTTTGATGCGTGAATCGGGCAAAGGCGAAGCGACGCTCGAAACGGGTGCGGGTATCCGCAGTGGTAAACGCTTACCCAATGGCGATGTGCAAGTAAATATGGGTGCGCCCAAATTTGGCTGGCAGGATATACCGCTCAGCGAAAGCCGTAACACCATGCATTTGGGGCTTGAAGTGGGTTTGCTAGTCGACCCCGCGGCGGTCAACATGGGAAACCCCCACATGATTTTCTTTGTGCGTGATTTGTCGCATATCAAACTGGCGGAGTGGGGCGTAAAGCTTGAGCACCATCCGCTATTCCCCGAGCGTGCGAACATCAGCGCCGTGCAGGTGATCGATGGCAGCCACGTGAATATGCAGGTGTGGGAGCGCGGAACGGGCATCACGCTTGCGTGCGGTTCGGCGGCGTGCGCGGCGGTGGCTGCGGGCGTTCGGCGCGGCCTTGTCGGCGCGCAATGCGCGGTGAGTCTGCCCGGCGGCACATTACAGGTGCATTGGGACAAAACGGATAGCGCAACAGGTGGCGATGTGCTGATGAGTGGGCCTGTGGCCTATGTCTTCAGCGGAGAGATCGAGATTTAACTCGGCATGAGTTGGTTCAAAAAATTATCCGAAGGCTTGCGTAAAACCACCGACTCCATCGGTGCGGTGCTGACCAAGCGCAAGCTCGATGCCGCGACGTTAGAGGAATTGGAAGAAACCCTCATCCTTGCCGATATGGGCGCTGCGACCGCGCATGCTGTGGTCGCGGAATTGGCCGAGGGGCGTGTCGATAAAGATATCGACGAAGACGAGATTAAATCGCTGCTCGCAGCAAGCATTGCCAAGCGCCTCGCGGCCTATGCTGTGCCGCTCAACACCGCAGCCGCTGCGCCTTGCGTGGTGCTGGTGGTGGGCGTGAATGGTAACGGAAAAACCACCACCATCGGCAAGCTTTCCTATGCGCTGACGCGTGAAGGTAAGCGCGTGCTGGTGGTTGCAGCCGATACGTTCCGCGCCGCAGCGGTGGAGCAATTGCAGCGCTGGAGCGAGCGTGCGGGCTGTAGTTTTTTGCGCGCGGCCGATAATTCCGATCCTGCATCCGTTGCCTATGCGGGTATCGAAAAAGCCATCGCCGAACAGGTGGATGTGGTGTTCATCGATACGGCGGGGCGGCTGCACACCAAGGAAAACCTGATGGCGGAGCTTTCAAAAATCACCAAAGTCATCAAAAAGCTGTTGCCCGATGCGCCGCACGCCGTGGTGCAAGTGCTCGATGCCACCACTGGGCAAAATGCACTGGCGCAAGTGAAGGCTTTTCGCGATATAGCAGGGGTTTCTGGACTTGTAGTAACTAAGCTTGATGGCACCGCCAAAGCGGGCATTGTGGTGGCATTGGCCGAGCAATTTAAATTACCCATCCACGCGATTGGCGTGGGCGAGGGGGCTGAAGATTTACAGCCATTTTTGGCCGATGATTTTGCCCGCGCACTGGTGGGTTTATAGGCCGTTTGGGGTGGTTGTGTATTTTTGCACAGATTACGGGTCGAATTTCACCAATCTTTACGCAATTTTAGTAAATTCTTGGTAATTTGGTAAGGTGTCAGTATAATCTGACTCCTGCAGATAGAGTAAAGTTCCACTTTAGTTGTCTGAATTTTAAGGATTATTGGAGATATTATGGCTGGTGGTCGTCTTACTGCGGATCCGTTATTCCAAGGTCTTGCTCGTCCGGCAATGGTCGCAGGCGTCAGCTACATGTACTTTGTACTCAATGCCATGATTTGCATGGTGACCTACATTCAAACCAAATCCTTTACGGTGTTGCCGCTGGCGCTAGTTGTCCATGGATTTGGTTATCTGTTGTGCGCGAAGGAGCCGCGCGCGGTTGAGCTATGGATGCTGCGCATGAAGTATGGCTTTAAATCTTACAATCGCGCCTACCACTCCTTCACCAATTCGTATGATGTGTTTTAAATTATGAATTATGTATTTCATCCTCTGAAGCGGAGAAATGTGTCGAAGGCCCTCGTTGGCAAGCGCGAAGTTTCTGCGGCTGATTTCATCCCCTACGAACACCATTGGGACAAAGAGACAATCGTCACGAAAAATGGCGAATTGATGCAGATTATCAAAATTGATGGGTTCTCGTTCGAGACGGCGGATGATGACGTCGTTGATATGAAGAAAATGGTGCGTAACTCGCTGTATAAAAGTATGGCGGAAGGTACGTTCAGCATGTGGTTCCACATGGTGCGTCGTCGCCAGAGTGCCTATCCCGAGGGTAAAATGCCTAAGGGCTTTGCTAAATACCTCGATGATAAATGGCGCGTGAAGCAAAATTCAAAATCGACCTTCATTAATGAGCTGTATATCACCGTTATCCGTAAGGATGACACCAAGGGTGTCGCAAAAATCCAGAGTCTTTTGGATAAGCTGGAAAAGCGCACCAGCAAAGAAGCTGAATCGCAGCAATTTCAGGAAATGCATAAAGAATTGCGTGAATCCGTGTATCGTGTGTTGGCCACATTCCGTGATTACGGGGCGCGGGTGCTTACTACCAACATGGGCGAGTTCGGGCCAATGTCGGAGCCGCTCGAATTTCTTGGCCGTTTGGTGAATGGTGGCAATGGCCAGCCGATGATGGTTCCTACCATCGATATTGCCCATTATTTGCCGTCCAGCCGCCTTTATTTTGGTAGCCGCGCTATCGAAATCCGTTCCGCATCGGGCACGCGTTTCGCGGGCATTGTCAGCATCAAGGAATACGCGCCCGCCACGGCGGCAGGCATTATGGATGCGTTTTTGCAAATGCCCTTTGAGTTGATTATTTCGCAAAGTTTTGCCTTCGCGAATCGGCAAGCTAACCTTGGTTCGATGCAGCTGAAGCAGCGGCGTATGGCCAACAGCAATGATCTTGCGGTAAGTCAGGTGCGCGAGATTTCCGATGCGCTGGATATGACCATGGCGGGTCATATCGCGTTTGGTAAGCACCATCTTACGGTGATGTGTGTTGAGGACAACTTGAATGCGCTCGAGGCCGCTATTTCGTTGGTGATTGCGGAATTGGTGAATGTGGGCATCAACCCTGTGCGCGAGAAGTTGATTCTGGAGCAGTGCTACTGGGCGCAGCTGCCTGCTAATCGCGAATTTGTAGGCAGGGGCGCGGATATCAATACCCTGAACATCTCGAGCTTTGCTGCGATGCATAACTATCCCGTGGGCAAAATTAGTGGAAACCATTGGGGCGATGCTGTGACGGTGCTGGGCACCACTTCAGGCACGCCGTATTTCTTTAATTTCCATGCGCGGGATGTGGGGCATACCACCATCATCGGCCCAACGGGTGCCGGTAAAACGGTATTGATGAACTTCCTGTGCGTGCAAGCCATGAAGTTTAATCCGCGCATATTCATGTTCGATAAAGACCGCGGTGCTGAAATTTTTGTGCGCGCGCTGAATGGCAACTATGCCCATATTGATCCGGGTAAGAAATGCTATTTCAACCCATTGCAGCTCGATGATACACCGGAGAATCGTGCCTTTATTACCGAGTGGCTGACGACATTGGTGAGTGTAAATGAGGAGCCTATTTCGGCCGATGATCTAAGTATCGTTCAGCGCGCGATTGAGGGTCTCTATAAGTTACGTAAGGAAGACCGTGTTCTCAGTAACGTCGCGGCTTTCTTTGGCATGGGCGGACCGGGGACGATTGCTTCGCGCCTCGCTCAGTGGCACGGTGATGGCCGATTCGCTACTATTTTTGATAGTGTTGAAGATAAAGTGAATTTTAATAATGCCTCGGTCTTCGGCTTCGAGATGGGTGATGTGCTTGATAACCGCGCTTGCTTGGTTCCTGTTCTGCTCTATCTTTTCCACCGCATTCAACTTTCACTCGATGGTACGCCGACCATCATCGTGCTCGATGAGGCGTGGGCGCTGGTCGATAACAAAATTTTCGCGGGTAAAATTAAAGATTGGCTCAAGACCCTGCGGAAGCTTAACGGCATGGTCATTTTTGCAACGCAAAGTGTTGAGGACGCCGTCAACAGCTCCATCTCTGATACGTTGATTCAGCAGACGGCGACACAAATCTTTTTGCCGAATCCGAAAGCTACAGAGCCTTACCGCAAAGCGTTTATGCTTTCCGAGCGCGAGTTTAACTTGCTTAAGAACACTGACATCGCCACGCGTTATTTCTTGGTAAAGCAGGGCAAGGATGTGGTGGTAGCGCGGGTCGATCTTTCGGGCATGGAAGATGTGGTGAGCATTCTTTCTGGTCGCGCCGAAACAGTCGGCTTGCTGGATCAGATTCGATCTGAGGTGGGCAACGATGTAGTCGATTGGCTACCGCTTTTCACCAAGCGCGTGAAGGAGCTTTGATGTTGCGAAGCTGCAAACGCTTGCTCGTATTAATTATTCTGAGTCTTTTGACGGTTGGCACGGCGCTGCCAGCGGCAGCCCAAGTTGCCCCGGCGAACTGCGATCAAGTGGGGCTTACACATCGGGCGGCAGTATGTTTACGTTCAACGATCGATACGGGCACGGTCAACTATTTTGGTGCCGTGACCGCCATATTGCAGGACGGTATTAACGCGGCCATTACACTTGCAGTGGTTCTTTATGGCGTATTGCTAAGCTTCGGCATGGTCGAAAAATTGGGACGCGATACGTTTGTGTTACTGATAAAAATCACTGCGGTGGTCTTTTTCGTAGGGCAGTCACCGCTGATCTATAATTCGGCGACACGAATGATGGATGGTATCGCGCTCGAAGTGGTGTCCTTTGTGCCGCCCAGCGGGCCAGTGGATGCCACCGCCACATCTGATTTTTCTAGGATTAATTGTTTGCAGGTAGCTGCAGATGGTAGCACGGCAGGCGGAAACCCTATGCCTGTTGCAGCGGCTTGGCTTGGAGTCGATTGTTTGCTCGATTCGATTATTGGCATCAAAGTACCGCGCGACCCTGCCGATCCTGTGCCGGCCTTTAACCCAGTCTACTATAATGTCACGCTTGATAATGCTAACCCAGCTAGAGAGAATCGCGGCCTATCTCGTGGGCTGCTTAACTTTTTCTTTAGCAGCCTACAGTCATCAGTTTTTGGTCTGGTTCTCGGGGTAGTGGGGGCGTTATTCATTTATGGAACTATCCTGCTCATTATACAGGCATTCTTTACGTATATCATGGGGTATATGGGTATCGCATTCTTAACGATTGTCTCGCCATTATTTATTCCGATGGTGCTGTTTAGGGAGACTAAGCAGTATTTCGATAAATGGGCGAAATTAATGATATCCTTCGCGTTGCAGCCTGTGCTGATGTTGGTGTTCATTATGATGACCATCACCGCAGTAGATTTAGCGGTTTTCTCGGGTAGCTATTCTATCATGTATCGCATCGCGGGGAATGAATCACGCGCCGCAAACTTTGATCTCAACGAGTACCTAACGCGTGATCGCCCGACGGGAGCCAATCCTCCAAACTGTATCCAGTGTAGAGGTATTCTTACACGGCAATTAGCGGTGGGAGCGCAAGTTAAGGCAGATATTCCAGCGGATGTTGGTGTGGCCAACACGAATATGGGTGCTGCCGTAAATATCGCGTCGCAAGATATTCGCGGTGTCCTTGAAGGGTTGAAGTATAGTAGGTGTACCCCCGAGTTTATTGCTGCAGATGTTACGGGCAATTTGGCGCGCGCGTGTAAGTTTACCTACCCACTCGCGGTATGGACGCAAGACATACAATGGAATCGTATGGCGGCGGCACGAGTGCCTGCAGTCGTCGTTCCTCCAGGTTATACCCCCGTAAGAGATGCAGCAGGGAATAATAGCGCCGAGCTAACGGCGGGCCAAGTAATCATGCACGAGGTGTTGGCTTCCTTGTTCTTCTGTCTTATGGTGGTGTTTGTGATGAATGGCCTTCTGGCCATCGTACCAAACATGGTTGCCGATCTAGTGGGCGATTCGGGGCAAACGCCAAATCTTGTCAAGGCGTCTACCCAAGTTCTTGGCTCGCAAGCCGGTGCTGCGGCAAGCAGCCTGACGCAGGGAATGAAATCTATGGTAACCAAGCGATGATGTGGACGTTTAAAATCAGGTGGGTGGGGGTGTGGTTGCTACTGACCGTGCTGTGTGCCGTGCTGCCTGTGCCGCATTTATCGCAGGCCTATGCTGTACCTGATGGCAGCCCAGCCAATGGAAGGCTTGTGACGGTGGATGTGGGCGGTAATATTATACAATGTTCCGCCGCAACCGATAGTGCTGGCAACGCGTTGGGCGCGGGCGCGCTGCTTGGAAAAATTGTGCCCTGCCTGACCTATACCATCGAAGGGGCCACCGTTCGCTTTGCTGCCGAGATGGTAGATAGATTTCGACCATTATTATATTCGTTCCTCGCGGTAGTCATTGTGCTGTTCGGCGTGCGGGTATTACAAAACGAGCCCAAGATATACATGCATGGTTTCGTGCTGGTTTTTAAATTGACCATTGTGCTAGCTGTGCTGAATGACCTCGGTGGAACGCGCAGTATTAACGATGTGGCGGGCAGCGGCGATATTATTCCGGCGGTTTATCAAATCATGACGGAATCACAGGAAATCGTGGTTGGAGCGATTGATGCCACGAGTATTGCCTGCGATGTCGACACGTACGATAACGGTCAAGACATCAGATTATGGTCGACCCTAGACTGCCTGATGGGCAAGTTATTTGGTTACACCGTCGGGACCGATGGCAACGGCAGTATGCTTCTGGCGTCAAGCATTGTGGGACTATTGGCGGGTTTTGCCTTTGGTGGCGGCTGGGGAATCGTAATATTTTTTGCTATGGTGGGCGTGCTGTTTGGCATATTCATGCTGGTCGTTCGTACGGTCGTTATTTTTATCAGCAGTTACTTGCTCATTTGCCTGATGCTGATTTTAGCGCCATTGCTTATGCCTTTGGTGTTCTTGCGAGCGACGGAAAGGTACTTTCAGGCATTCTGGAAAAACATTCTTGGGTCCTTTCTTACCCCCATTATTCTGACTACTTATGTGATGTTCGCGTTGCTGATTTACGATCGGATGCTCTTTGATTCGGATTCCATTGTGCAAAGATTGTTTGATTGGGATGTGGTAGTCGAGGCTATGGACTCGACGAGGATGCAATCAGGTGCTGCTATCACGGTTAAGAATTACGATGCTCGTTTGGGCGATAACGCCAATACACCAGCTAGTCAGCAGCAATTGATGCGGTCGCCGATGTTGCAAAACTTGGTGATGAACACGTTGAGCGGTGCGGGCGTTGCCGGGATTAAAGTTCCTAATTTGGATATATCCAAAATGGGCGATGAATTTGATAGAGGAAAGGAAACCATCGAAGGAATGTTCACGGAGCTGGTTTCATTGTGCATCCTTGCGTGGCTGATTAATCAAGGGCTTGGGGTAGTCACTAAACTGATGCCGCTATTGACAGCGGTGAGTGTGCCAACGAAGGCAATGAAGGAAGTGCAGAGTTTTGAAGATCAGGCGATGACGGCAGGTAAAGGCACCATGAATGCTATGAAAAATGAAGCAAATATAGCTAATAAAGAAGGGCGCGAGTTTTTATCAAGCGTTAGGGGATCGGCCGAAGCTGGAGTGAGGAAAATGGATGACTATATGAAGGCAATGCAGAAAAAATGATGATGAGTGAGGATTTATGCGAGCGTTACTAGATATTCGACGCGGCTTTCTAGCAGTATGCATGCTGATGGCGCTGGTGGCGATTGAGCCAAGTGTGGCTATCGCACAAGTCACTGATTTGACCTGTACTGATTTCGCTCGTCTTAGAGCATCTGTCGACCCAGCAACGCCCAATACCACTCCTGGCATCATCACCAATATCAATACGTTTATTCGGGATGTAGTTGGCACGGCATCGCAAACCTTATTCGAGGCATTCACTGCCAGTGGATCGTACCAAGTAGCAGTGAACGCAGCGGCGATTCTGATGGTAACCTTTTATGGTGTGGCCTTCACCATTGGTGTGGTGCAGGCAAATTTTGGGCAGGTACTGCAGCGATTGATCAAGCTTGGCATTATTTATAGCCTTATCTCACCGACTGGGTGGACGTTCTTTAGCGATACGGTTGTCAATTTTTTCAATGGTGGCACGGATCAAATTATTGGTGAGGTGATAAGCATTGGTACGGGTATACCCTTCACCCCAGGGGACTCGCCATTTTTAGTGCTCGATGGTTTGGCGAGCTATGTCCTTAGCCCAGATTTTATTGTGGCGATTATGGGCTCTCTTGGTCAGGGCGGTCCTTATGGGCTTGCGATGGGTGCTATGCTTGGCTTTGGTTTCATAGGGTTCGTGAAGCTACTGATTGAGGGGCTAAAGCTCTATGCAATCGCCTTTATCGTGCGCGCCTTGTTGTTTGGGTTGGCGCCTGTGTTCTTTGTGTTCCTGCTCTTCGATAAAACCCGCGCCATGTTTTCAGGTTGGCTCAGCGCCTTGGTGGCCGTAAGCCTGCAACCCATACTTTATTTCACCTTCATCTCGTTCTTTCTGGTGATGATTATGGGGGCCACACAAGATTTGTTCGGTGAAGTTGAATTATGCTGGGCTCAATATGAAATCAAGAGTGGATCGGCGAACCCGCAAGCCTTCTGGCGTTACAAAAATAATGCCG
Organism: Pseudomonadota bacterium; assembly: GCA_963205305.1. GTDB lineage: Bacteria > Pseudomonadota > Alphaproteobacteria > Rickettsiales > UBA3002 > QFOX01. The sequence continues at coordinate 9,616 of CAUJIC010000005.1, forward strand.
AGCAATTTCCTGCTGCGGAACAATTCAGTTGGCAAGGGCCAATCAGTTGTCTGATTACGGGGAATGCATGTGAGGAATTCCCCATCAACATTATCGATCTACTCTCGTTCCTGATTCTCGTATACGTGGCAACGCAATTTGCGGGTGTCATCACCAGCATCGCACACGAGATCGCCAACACAACTATCAACCTTAGCGATGACGCGAAGCGGGAAGCAAAAGCGGAGCATGCTAAGGGAGGGGCGAATACAAATAAAGGAGGGGCCAAATAATAGTTTCGCTTGACGGCTGACCCGTTTGGTTGTTGATTTGCTGCAGCCATTAATTGGGTTTGTTATGAAACAGTTTCTATCTCTTGCTTTGTTGTCTGCGGCTCTGATCCTTACGGGCTGCACGTCAGAAAAAATCGAGGTGCTCAAGTCGCCATGCGTTGGCCTTGCGGGCAGCCCTTGCGGGCCCAAACGCCCTGTGAATGGCAATCTGAACCCGCAGATGCAGCAAGCGGCTCCTGCCGAGCACGTTTAATCCATTGTTGATTTAAAACCCGCGCCCGCCAGTGCGGTTGGGTGGTGTAGGCGGCTGAACGGTTTGTTCTTGCTGCTTTTTGTCGTTATCTGCCTTTTGGGCGTTTTTCTGGGCAGCTTCTTTGGGTGTGATAGGGCGGCGGCCACCCGTGATGGGGGCACCAGTCACACCCGTCATATCAATCTTCATGCCTTTGAGCGCGGCAGGGTCAATCTTCATTGCGGCTCTGGCAGCACGGGATTGTTGCTGCTGTAGCTGTTGCTGCTGTTGTTGTTGGCGGACTTGTTCCTCGCGTTCGCGCGCGGCCGAAAGGTTTGTCATTGTTGCACGGCGATTGGCCGCTTGCTGCTGTGCACTGCCAAGCGGTGCCGACGAAGGGGCAGCAGCGGTTGACCCCGTCGATGACGATTGCCGTTGGGCAGTTTGGGCGCGTTGCAGCGATTGCCGCCCCACGGTGCTGCCACGTGCAGGCGCTTGCTGCTGAGGCTGCTGACCGCCTTGCTGCACCTGTTGGCTGCGTGCCTGTGCGGCCAGTTGGCTGTTGATGCGTTGCGCCTGCGCTTGTGCAGCCAGTTGGTCGGCCACGGCTGCCTCGGCGTTGCGTTTGGCGGCATTATCGACGCCCACTTGTTTCGAGGTGCCTGCGGTGGGGTCGCTATCTAAGTTAGCACCAATCGAGCTATCGACCGAGAAGCCTACTTTCGCACCCGATACATTCACTTCCTGTACGCGGTTCATGACGGTATCGATACCGCGCTCGATAGTTTCGAACAGGCTGCCGAATGTGGCGCCGCCGGCCTTGTAGCTATCGGGCAGGCGGCTAATTTGTTCGCCAATCGCCTTCACAAGGCCGTGGTTGCCTGCCACCTCGGCCACGCGCAGAGCCTCGCGCTTGGCTTGGTAGCCCAATTGGCCAATGGCCTGCGTTGCCGCCATCACCGAGGGGTGCTGGAACACGCCTGCATCGTTATTCGCCCGCGCCCATGCCAGCAGGCGCTCATACACCATCGCCACACCCTTCACGGCGCCCAGCGTCGCCATATCATCGCTTGGCTTCATGTTCAGGCCTGCATCGAGCGGCTTATCGCCGATGGAGAATTTCAGTTTTTTGAGGATATCCTTTGCAATCTCGACGGCATCGCGGCGCACGGGGGCAGCCATTTGCGCCACGCTATCCATATGGGTCGCGGTGAAAATGAGGTGGTTACCAATCGCATCGAAATCAATCGCGGTGGTGGTAAGCGCCCGCGCATCTTTGATGGCTTGCAGTTTGGCCTCGAGTGCCGCCACATTCGCTGCGGCACCTTGCAAATCCTGCGCCTCGATGGTGAGGGGGGCTTTGCCAGCCGCATCGAACGCGATTTTGTCGCGGAAATGGGTTTCGCCAGCGGGTGGTAGCATCCATTCCTCGGGGCTTTTGCCGCCAAATAATGCCGCCACGGCGGTGAAGGGTTTCATCCAGTCGTTATGGCGCTGGTGTTCCAGAATTTTCTCGTAAATATATTGCGCACCCTTACCATCTTTCTCGCTCGCGCGGTTGATGGAGATAAAGGGTTTGGTGGGGTTGTGGTTCGGCACAATGCCCAAATACAGCCAGTTATTATAGAGGCCATCGCCGACAAAACCGGCAATTTCACCCATCGCCTTCGCGGCTTTTTGCGGGCTCATGCCTTCAGGCGTATCGGCGTAATAGCTTTGCATGAGGAAGTTACGCACGGCGGCCAAATTATCCCGCAGAGGTTCGTAACTTTCATACTTATCATGCAGCGGATCGAGCAAATAGGGGCTCTGGAAATGCTTGCCAATCACGCCATCGAACGCGGGGTAAATATTGGCCGAAAAGTCGATGTTGGGCACAGGGTCGTGGATAATATCGAGCAGTGCCTTCCAGCCCTGATAGCGTGGCACCACATAGCGCCCCATGCCCGCCACATCGTGCATCGAATACTTGGCGGTTTCACTGCCTTGCGTGTCATCATACGATGCTTTGGCGCGGATGCGTTGCAGCTCGGCCAGCGCTTGCGCGTGGGCGGCCTCAAGCGCAGCCGCTTCCTCGCCCAGCGTATCGGCGGGCTTGGCTACAAAATCATCGGGTGTAATGGGATGCACCAATGGAGTGATTATCCTTCGTTAGCCTTGTTGAACTGCGCCGCCTGAGGCTTCTTCCTGCTGCGCCGCGCCGAGGGCATACACGCACAGATCCTCGAACGACACGTTGTTTTCCTGCGAAATCTTGAACAGCTTTTCGAAGCTGTCCATCACATCCTGCGGGATGTTGCCGCCACGCTCGGAGCTAAGCCACGAGCTTTGGAATTGCAGCGGGTGTTTTTTGGGATTGGGGTCGCCCACATAGACATGGAACGGGTGTTTCACGCCGTTAAAATCGCACGGAACGGTAAAGCGTTTCATAAGGTTTGCTCCTTAAATCAATGCATAATGAGGGACATACGCCCACTACTTCAGTTTATACTATACGCTATATTTGTGACAGTTTTATGAAGGTCGGGCTTACGCACAGGCATTTTTTGATGGGCGGGCGTGGCTTTTTTATAAAGCTATAAAAAACAGTTGATTAGCAGCTTGCGTCCCACGCCTTGCGTTTACCGTTGCTGAAGTTCTCGGCATAGGCTTTGGGCGGCACCACGGCCTTTTTAGGCTCGCTCACCGTATATTCGATCTTCTTGCGTTTGGCGTAGGCAATGGCTTCGTCCTTCGTCGCGAAGGTGAGTTTTATCTCGGTCAGCGTGCTTGGCATGGTGTTCCAGCCCATCAGCGCATCGGGCGTGCCAGCGGCTGGTTTTTCGTATTCCAGCAGCCACAAGCCCGTTTTACCCTTACCCGATTGCATGGCGGTTTTGGCAGGCGAGTAGATTTTGGCGCGTGGTGTGGTCATGGGGTAAATGTAGCGGTTTTGGCGCTTGGGTCAAGCCCATGTGGGCAAATGCTGCAAAGCAGCACGAAGATTTCATCAAACTGTCACACACTTAAGCGTGAGAATAGCGTTTACTGTGTTCACAGAAAATTAAACACATAACAACTAGGGTGTGAAATGACAGTGCTACCGAACCAGATGCGCAGTTTATATACTAATTGCCAATTAGTGAACAACCGCCCAGGTGATGGGTTTAAGCTGCAGTATAATTGTGAAAATGCACAAAAGGCCAACCAGCTCGCGGATGAAATCAGACGAATAGTGGATGGGTTGCCAAACCATGGCGGCGCAGCCTTTGGTGCTAAAACTCATATTGATTCATTAGGGATTGGGCAAGGGCAGTTAATGAGTGCCGATATTCACGTTGTAGCTAAGCAAACAGCGTGTGGCGGCCTGAAGCGACCAGCCACTTCTTCCGACTGGCGCGGTGTCGCCGGTAGTTTAGAGCGCGCAGGTGCCATCACCAAGGCGGTGCAGACAACAGTAGAGGCTCTTTTCTGCCAATCATTGCGGGGCCATGGGCGTCCTTAAAAAT
>CAUJIC010000006.1 GCA_963205305.1 Pseudomonadota bacterium
GCTTCCTGCGCGTTTTTCACTTTGGTTTTGTAAGCACGCGGCGTTTCGGGCACGTATTTTGCGCCGTAATCTTTCTCGATAAATTTGCGTGCATCGGCAATCGCATCGGCCGAAACGGTGATACCATCCGTACGCATATAGGTAATCAAACCTTCTTCATACAATTTCTGTGCGACCTGCATGGTGCGTTTGGCGCCAAAGCCTAGCTTGCGGCTCGCTTCCATTTGCAGGGTGGAGGTTGAGAAGGGCGGGTAGGGCGCACGGCGGACGGTGCGCGGGGTGATGGTGGTGACCTTGAAATCGGTCGATTTCAGAACTTTTTCTACTTCGCGCGCAGCGGTCTCGTTCGTCAGCGCAAATTTGTCGAGCTTGGTGCCGTTATATTCGGTCAGGCGCGCGGCAAAGCTTGCGCCCGTGCCCGTTTGCATGGTCAGCCCCAAATCCCAATATTCGCGTGCTCTGAACACTTCAATCTCTGCCTCGCGCTCGCAGATGAGGCGCAGGGCGACGGATTGCACGCGCCCAGCGGAGCGCGAACCTGGGAGTTTACGCCACAGAACGGGGCTGAGGTTGAAGCCCACGAGATAATCCAGCGCGCGGCGCGCTTGTTGGGCGTTCACCAAATCCATGTCGATATCACGCGGGTTTTCGATCGCGTGCGTTACGGCTTTTTTGGTGATTTCGTGGAATGCAATGCGCTTCACGCCGATATCTTTCGGCAGTTTTTTGCTTTCCTTGAGCGCTTCCAAAACATGCCACGAAATGGCCTCACCCTCGCGGTCGGGGTCGGTCGCGAGATAGAGCATATCCGCACCTTTGAGCGCAGCAGCAATCGCGCCCATTTGTTTTTTGGAATCGATATCCACTTCGTAGTGCATGGCGAAATCCGCATCGGGCTCCACCGATCCATCCTTCGATGGCAAATCGCGCACATGGCCGTAGGAGGCGAGCACGGTGTAATCACCGCCCAGATATTTGTTGATGGTTTTCGCTTTCGACGGCGATTCGACGACCACTACACTTTTCAAGCTGCATCTCCCATGCGTAAGGCTACCTTCGAGCCAGCGTGGCGTTCTAGCCTACCAGCGAGTTCAAGTTCAAGTAAAACCGCCATCAATATGTGCGGGGTGAGGCCAGTATTGGCCAAAATATCGTCGGTCATGGTGGGCGAAGCGCCCAGTGACTCGATGATTGCCGCGCGTGCGCGTTCTAGCGTTTGCTCATCGAGCGAGGCGGCGGGCGCTTCATAAAAATTGAGTGATTGTTGCTCGGCGAGGGGCAATTCGCCCAGAGGCGCAAGGTTGCCGATGATATCGCGTGCGGTTTCTACCATCGTCGCACCATCCTTTAGCAGGCGGTTGGTGCCGTGGCAGCGCGGATCCATAGGTGAACCCGGCACGGCAAATACATCGCGGCCATAATCGTTCGCGTATTCGGCGGTGATGAGTGAACCGGATTTGAGCGAGGCTTCGACCACGACCACCCCGCGACTCATGCCTGCAATGATGCGGTTGCGGCCAGGGAAGCTGCGCGCGTGCGGCTCCATGCCAAAGGGTAGTTCGCTAATAATCAGGCCAGTCGTTGCAATTTCCTCGAACAGAATCGCGTTCTCGGGCGGGTAGACATTATTAATGCCGCCGCCAATCACCGCAATGGTGCCAGTGCCCAGCGCCCCGCGATGCGCCGCCGCATCAATCCCGCGCGCCAAACCTGAAACCACAATATTACCTGCTGCACCCAAATCGCCCGCCAATTTTTTGGCAAAAATACAGCCGTTCGCCGAAGCATTGCGCGCGCCAACCATGCCGACCATGTTGGTATTCGAAGCAAGATGCGTGTGCCCACGCACGGTGAGGATGGGTGGCGCATCCGCAATTTGTTGCAGCAGGCGCGGGTAGCGTTCCTCGCCATACATCACCACTTCAGCACCAAATTTAGTCAGCGCTTCATACTCGCGCTCGGCATCGGCTTTGGCAGTAATTTTAATCGGCTTCGCCCGCCCGCCACGCTTGCTGATGCTGGGTGCCATCTCAATCGCTTTTTCCACCGAGCCACAAAATTTCACAAGGCGGAAGAATGTCATCGGCCCCACTTGCTCGCTGCGAATCAGGCGAAGCGCATCGATAGGACTGGTACCGCGCAAATGTGGGTTGGGGATGAAGTTGGTCATGGTTTTTTACTCCCAAGCCCCATCTTGGGCTCGAACCCTTGGCGTAGGCGCTTGATGTTCTCGCGGTGTTTCCAAATGGCAATGCCGCACGCAATGGCGAGGATGAAGGCACTCGTGCCATCCACCCTGAGCCACGCAACCAGCGGAGCGAAGGCCAGTGCAACGATGGAGGCGAGCGACACATAGCGCTTCACAAACATCACAATCGCCCAGATGATGAATCCCGCCATACCCACAGGCCAGCTGAATGCCAACGCGCCACCAAACAGCGTGGCGACGCCTTTGCCACCTTTGAATTTCAGCCATGGCGAGTACATGTGGCCAACAGCAGCCGCTAGGATAGCAAGGGCAGCGTAGGTAGGATTGCCAATGCCACAATTATCTAGTGTTGGTTGCATGCCGCAGCTATCCACTGCAGCACGCGCCACATCAAATATTGGGAAGAGGTGCGAGGTGATACCCACTGCCACTGCACCCTTCGCTGCATCGAGCAGCAAGGTAAGCAGCGCCACCTTCTTGTTCCCCGTGCGTAGCATGTTGGTTGCGCCAATATTGCCCGAGCCGATATAACGCGGGTCCGGCAGTTTGAACAATTTCGCCAGCACCACGCCAAAAGGAATACTGCCCAAGGCATAGCCCAGTATCAGGATTTGGATAACAATCATGCATTCAGTCATGCGGAAGTTCCCTCACGTACGTATACGCGTACGAGCGTAGAGGGGGGGGCGAATTGTAAGCAAGAAAATAATTTATTGAACGCTTCCCTCATGCCCTAGCGCATCCAGCACGCCTTGCAGAATATAGCTCGCGGCCAGCTTATCGACCAATTCATCGCGCCGCTTACGGTTGATATCCATTTCGTCGATCATCATGCGTGTCACGGCGGCGGTGCTCAGGCGTTCATCCCACAGCAGCAAGGGCAGGGGGAACTCGCTTTGTAAATTACGGGCAAAAGCGCGGGTTGCTTGGGCGCGCGGGCCTGCCGAACCATCCATATTGAGAGGGTAGCCAATCACAAAGCCTGCAATTTCCTGTCCTTCCATCATGGCGCTTAAGGCAGCACAATCCTCGCTCCACTTGCGGCGATAGATGGTAAGGTTGGGGCTGGCCACCATGCGGCTCGCATCACTTACCGCCACGCCGATGGTTTCGGTGCCCACATCCAGCCCCACAAGGCGGCCTTTGGCGGGCAGCAGGGATTTGAATTCGGCAAGGGCATACACGGCGCGGGGGGCTTCGGTCATGGCTCCTCATAGCGGCTTCGCGCCAACACGTAAAGGCGGGGGTTGCATTTTTTCATGATGGCGCTAAAACCTCGAGCCTCACGAAGGAACTATGCTATGGCCTTGACCGATAAAGAAGTGCAGCACGTGGCGACATTGGCGCGCATTCGCCTGAGCGCGGAAGAACTGCCGCACTACACAAAAGAAGTGAACGGCATCCTGAAGTGGATCGAGCAGCTGCAAGAGGTCAACACCGATGGCGTGGAAGCCCTCTCCAGCGTATCCGAGCAGCTGTTGCCATGGCGCGCCGATGTGGTGACGGATGGCGGCTACCAAGAAGCGGTGCTTAAAAACGCCACCAACGCGCAATATGGCTGCTTCGCGGTGCCAAAGGTGATTGAATAGCGTTTAGCGCACCCGCCCAAACTTGTAGGGCTCTGTAACTAAATCACTGGCTGTAACCGTTGTCGTTGGTGAACCGCAGAGTTCAGATGCTTTTGCCACTTCACAGCCACCTAAAAACACTCTTTCATCTCTGAAAGTCAGCAGCATCTTAATCTCATCTGGGCATGTTGGTTGTCGAGTTTTTATATCAATCAGTCCGGCACCGCAGAGGGCGGCGCTGTTAATGTTGGCTAATTTGTGCGCGGGATTATAGCAAAGGCGTACCAGATCCTTCAGCGGTGCTAAGTAGCCATTGGCTATCATTTCATTCACCAATTTTTTTGTGCTACTGGGTTCTGGGGGCTGTGCAGTCATGCTTAATCTTTACCGAAGGTGATTGAATAGGGGTTAACGGCCTTTTCCAGAACCTGCTGTTTGCTCGCTTACGTTTGTATTCTGTGTACGTGACCCGATTGCTGGCATAGCAGACCCATCGATTTTCAAGCGTTGTTTTGTGCCAAGTTGAATCTCATCGAGAAAAACATCGTCATCAACGAAGGTAAGTGCTGCTCTAATGTCATTTGGATAGTAAACCATATGCTCTGGCTTGGTTGTGAGATCGATTAGTCCAGCTCTTGCGAGTCGGAGTTCGTTTCTGATATTCAATTTATGTGTTGAATTGTAGGCCAGAGTTACCAATTCTCTTACGGCAGCTAGGCCTGCGGGTTCTTGCGCGAGATTTTGCATGACAATTTTGGTGCGCTCTTTGTAATTATTGTCGTATTGGCGGTATGCCCTTTCTTCGGATTCTTCAGACATGTTTATCTCCGTTTAGTGTGGATATTTCTAGATACCTTTATCAGTTGGACGGAGGCTCTTGTGTGAAGATTTGATGACAATGGCCTTCGGTAACGCTTGCCTAGTGCAATCATGGGCGCTATAGAACTGCGACGTTTTGCAAAGGCTTAGAATGACAAACCCTACCCACATGACACTGGCCGAAGCGCGCGATGCGCTGAAGGCTAAAAAAATCAGCAGCGTGGAGCTGACCAAAGCCCACCTGAGCGCGATTGAGAAGCACAACCCTGCGCTCAACGCCTATGTGCACCACACGCCTGAAATTGCGCTGGCGCAAGCCGCTGCGGCGGATGCCAAGCTTGCCAAGGGTGAAGCTGGGCGCTTGGAAGGCATCCCCATCGGCATCAAGGATTTGTTCTGCACTAAAGGCGTGAACAGCCAAGCGGCATCGAAAATTTTGACTGGGTTCAAACCTGAATACGAATCGACCATCACCAGCAATCTCTTCCGCGAGGGCGCGGTGATGCTGGGTAAACTGAATATGGATGAATTCGCCATGGGCTCGGCGAACATCACCAGCCATTATGGCCCCTGCATCAACCCTTGGCGGCGCACGGATGCGCCGGAGAAGCAACTGGTTCCGGGTGGTTCATCGGGTGGGTCATCTGCCGCTGTCGCTGCACGTTTGGGCTTCATGGCGACGGGGACGGACACGGGCGGATCCATCCGTCAGCCTGCGGCATTCACGGGCATTGTGGGCATTAAGCCTACCTATGGTCGCTGCTCGCGCTGGGGTGTGGTGGCGTTTGCCAGCTCGCTCGACCAAGCTGGCCCCATGACGCGCACGGTGCGCGACGCTGCGATTAGTCTGCAAGCCATGGCGGGGCATGACCCGAAAGATTCCACGTCAGCGATTCAAGCCGTGCCAGATTTTGAAGCAGTAATTGGCATGGGCGTGAAAGGTTTGAAGGTTGGTATTCCCAACGAATATCGTATCGAGGGCATGAACAAAGAAATCAGCGATGCGTGGGATAAAGGCATCGCGATTTTGAAAGCGGCGGGTGCGGAGATTGTGAATGTTTCACTGCCTCACACCAAATATGCATTGCCGACTTATTACATCATTGCCCCTGCCGAAGCTTCGAGCAACCTCGCGCGATACGACGGTGTGCGCTTTGGCCTGCGTGTGGTGGAAGATGGCGATTCGCTGAACGATATGTATGAAAAAACCCGTGCTGCTGGTTTCGGGGCGGAGGTAAAACGCCGTATCCTGATTGGCACCTATGTGCTGAGCGCTGGCTATTACGATGCGTACTACAAAAAAGCGCAACGCGTGCGTGCCCTGATTGCGCAGGATTTCAAAAACGCTTTCACGCAATGCGATATTCTTCTCACCCCCACCGCGCCGAGCGATGCGTTCGCGATTGGTGAAAACCAAGATGATCCACTGGCGATGTATATGAACGATGTGTTCACCATCCCCGCATCCCTCGCGGGTTTGCCCGCCATGGCGCTGCCGATTGGCCTTTCCAAAGCGGGCTTGCCGCTGGGCTTGCACCTCATCGGCCGCGCGTTTGATGAGGAGACGGTGTTCAAAGTCGCGGAAGTGATTGAGCGCGAAGTAGCCACCAATTTTATCCCAGCGGGGTATTAGGATGAGCGAAACCGCAAACAATAAATTCTACGCCATCGGCGCGCTGTTCTTGGCTGTCGGCATGTCGGTCGGTGGCTATTTTATTGGCAACATGATGTATAAATCGAAAGTGGCGACGAACATTGCCACCGTGCGCGGCCTTGCCGAGCGCGATGTGAAAGCCAACATTGCTTCGTGGAGCGTGAATTTCGAGGCGAGCGGTGACACGGCCGCTGTGGCTTATGAAACGGCCAATGCCAGCAAGGCAAAAGTGGTTGCGTTCCTGAAAGAAGCTGGCTTTGCAGATGCGGAAGTGACCCCCAACGCGCTCACCGTCAACAAGCGTGAAGACCGCGATAACACTGGGCGCATCACCGCCACATCGTATGTGATTTATGGTTCCGTTGTGGTGCGTGCTGAGGATGTCGATAAGGTCGCCGCTGCTACGCAGAAGGTGGGCGATTTGGTGGGGCAAGGCGTGCTGCTCACCAGCAGCTATCCGCAGTATTTTTACACCAAACTGAACGATGTGAAGCCTGAAATGCTGGGCGAGGCCACGCGCAACGCGCGCACCGCGGCGGAACAATTCGCCAAGGATGCAAATGCAAAAGTCGGCGCCATTAACAGCGCTGGGCAGGGTGCATTCACCCTTTCACCGCGTGATGCGGGCGAAAACGGCGGCGATGAATCGGGCAGCATGTTCAAAAAAGTGCGCGTCGTTACCACCATCAGTTTCTATTTGGAGCGCTAGGTCAGCATGGGCACACCGTACATTATTAAAGGCAAAACGGGCGATTGGGAGCTGGTGATTGGGCTTGAAGTTCACGCGCAAGTGACCAGCAACTCGAAACTATTTTCGGGTGCGCCCGTGGAGTTTGGCAGTGAGACCAACCAGAATGTGAGCTTTGTGGATGCGGGCATGCCGGGCATGTTGCCTGTCATTAACGCCAAATGCATCGAGCAAGCGGTGCGCACGGGGCTTGGCATCAACGCGCAAATCAACCTGCATTCGGTGTTCGATCGCAAGAATTATTTCTATGCCGATCTGCCGCAGGGCTACCAAATCAGCCAATATCTGGAGCCGATTGTTGGCAAAGGCACGCTGACGATTGACCTTGCTGATGGCACCAGCCGCGACATTGGCGTAACGCGCATTCACCTCGAGCAAGATGCAGGAAAATCGCTGCACGAACACTCGCCGAAATTTTCGTTCATCGATTTGAACCGCAGCGGCGTGGCGCTGATGGAAGTGGTGAGCGAGCCTGATATGCGCACACCCGAAGAAGCAGGCGCCTACCTTAAAAAACTGCGCTCCATTGTGCAATATCTCGGCACGTGTGATGGCGATATGGATAAGGGCAATCTGCGGTGCGATGCCAACGTTTCCGTGCGCCGCGTGGGTGTCGAGCAATTTGGCACGCGTTGCGAAATCAAGAATGTGAACTCTGTGAAGTTCGTCATGAAAGCGATTGAATACGAAGCGCAGCGGCAGGTGGATATCCTAGAAGCGGGCGGTACGATTGACCAAGAAACGCGCTTGTTCGATAGCGCCAACGGCGAAACACGCACCATGCGCAGCAAAGAAAATGCGCATGATTACCGCTATTTCCCCGACCCTGATTTGCTGCCGCTGATCCTCACACAGAAATTTGTCGACGATATTAAAGCGACGATGCCCGAATTGCCTGACGAGAAAAAAGCGCGCTACATCCGCGAGCTTGGCCTTTCGGCGTATGACGCGGGCGTGATTGTGGCGGAGAAGGCCACAACGGAATATTTTGAGCAAATTAGTGCGAAGCATGACCCTAAACTGGTGAGCAACTGGATGACGGGCGAGCTGTTTGGCCGTTTGAATAAAATGGGTGTGGAGATTGAAAACTCGCCGATTACTGCGGAGCAACTGGGCGGGCTGATTGCGCTGATCGAGGATAACACCATCAGCGGTAAAATCGCCAAAACGGTGTTTGAAAAAATGTTCGAAACGGGCAAGCCCGCAAAACAAATCGTGGAAGAAGAAGGCTTGGTGCAAGTCACCGACACAGGCGCGATTGAAAAAGCGATTGATGAAGTGATTGCTGCCAATGCCGATAAGCTCGCGGAATATCGCTCGGGCAAGGATAAGCTATTTGGCTTCTTTGTCGGCCAAGTGATGAAAGCCACGGGTGGCAAGGCCAACCCAGCGATGCTCAATGATTTGCTGAAGAAGAAATTATCCTAATTTAAGGAGTCATACCATGAAACTGATCCTAAAAATTGTGGGCGGTCTACTCGCGCTTATCATCATCGCGGCCATCGCCATTCCCATGTTCATCTCGGCGGATTTTATCAAGGCGCAGCTGCAAGCACAGGTGAAAAAAGCGACAGGTCGCGAGTTGCAAATCAAGGGGGCAGCT
>CAUJIC010000007.1 GCA_963205305.1 Pseudomonadota bacterium
CCTCTCATGTCGATTAAAGCAGTCAACTCGCTCAGCCATTACACCGATTGGGGTATCGGCCATGTGCATTCGGGTGCACTGGGTTGGGTGGCTTTCATCAGCTTTGGTGCGATTTATCACCTCGTGCCTGTGCTATGGAAAAAGAAAGAGCTATACTCCATGCGCCTCGTCAATATCCATTTGTGGGTCGCGACCATCGGTATCGTGTTTTATATCACCGCCATGTGGATCTCGGGCATCATGCAGGGGTTGATGTGGCGTGCCTATGACTCCATGGGCTTCCTTGAATATTCGTTCGTGGAGACGGTGGAAGCGATGCACCCATATTACATTATCCGCGTTCTTGGAGGTCTACTCTATCTCGTGGGTATGCTCATCATGATATATAACTGCTGGAAAACCATTGCTGGGTGCGACAAACAATGCGGATCCTGTGAGTGCACTAGCAAGGAGGCCGCACATGCTTAATCACCATAAAAAACTTGAAAAGAACTCGATCCTCTTGCTGGTGTTCACACTGGTGGCCATTTCGGTTGGGGGGCTTGTGGAGATTGTGCCGCTCTTTCGTATCGAAACGACCATCGAGAAAGTCAGTGGTATGCGGCCACTTACGCCGTTGGAGTTAGCAGGACAGCAGATTTACATGCGCGAAAATTGCAGCGCATGCCATAGCCAGCAGATTCGCCCGCTGCGCGATGAAGTTGAGCGTTACGGTCATTATAGCCTTGCAGCGGAAAGCATGAACGACCATCCGTTCCTCTGGGGTAGTAAGCGTATCGGGCCAGATTTGGCGCGTGTTGGCGGCAAATATTCCGACGAGTGGCATAGCGCACATTTGGCCAATCCTCGTGATGTGGTTCCTGAGTCGATCATGCCGCCCTATAGCAGCATGAAAGAGCATGGCGCTGAGCTGCACGCTATCGGTGAGTTGATGAAAACCTACCGTTTAACGGGTGTTCCCTACACCGATGCGATGGTTGAGAACGCCTATAACGATGCCATGGCACAGGCTCATGTGGATGCAGATGCTACAGGATTGAATGAGCGCTACGGCAAGAAAGTCAATGTGCGTGATTTCGATGGCCAGAGAAATATGGTGTCGGAGATGGATGCACTCGTAGCGTATTTGCAAACCCTTGGAACACTGGCTGATATCAAGGACTATGAGCTACAAGAGGGGCAGAAAAACTAATGGAAACATTTGTACATTACGCACCTATGGTGGGGTTATTATTTTTCTTTATCGTGTTTGTTGGCATTGCCATCTGGGCGTGGCGACCAAGCTCAAAGAAAGAATTTCAACGCCTTGGCATGATTCCGCTGCAGGAGGATACACATGACTGAACCACAAAAACCTATCGAGCGCGACGAACATTCGGGCGTGGAGACCACTGGCCACGAATGGGATGGCTTGAAGGAGCTGAACCACCCAGCGCCACGCTGGTGGTTGATAGTATTTCTCATCACTTGTATTTGGGCAGTGGGCTATTGGGTGGTTTATCCAGCTTGGCCAACTCTATCCGGCAACACCAAGGGCACAGCGGGTTGGACATCGCATAAAAAACTAGCCGAAGAGCAGGCGGAAATCACCGTGCGCCGTGGCGAGTTTGCGGATAAAATCAAAGCCCACACGCTGGATGAAATCCAGAAAGATCCTGAGCTTTATGCGTTTGCAGTGGCGGGTGGCAAAACCATGTTCAAAGAAAACTGCTCGGCGTGCCACGGCACGGGTGCTGCAGGTGGTAAAGGCTATCCGAACCTGAACGATGATGACTGGATATGGGGTGGCGATTTGCAGTCCATCTACCATACGCTAAAAGTCGGCGTCCGTGCAGGGCACGATGATACGCGTAGCTCGCAGATGCCAGCGTTCAGCGGCATCCTTAAGAAGGAGGACATCAATCACGTTGCCGAACATGTGCTGAGCCTTTCCACGGGCAAGGGTGATAATGAGGCGGGTGCGGCTCTGTTCAAGCAAAACTGCGCGGCATGCCATGGCGAGCAGGGTAAAGGTGGCCGCAGTGTTGGTGCGCCAAACCTCGCCGATGCGATTTGGCTCTATGGTGGCATCAAGGCCGATATTGCCGCGCAAGTTGCCAACCCGCGCCATGGTGTCATGCCAACGTGGGAAAGTCGCCTGCCCGATGAGACCATCAAGCAGTTGGCGATTTATGTCCACTCGCTGGGTGGTGGTGAAGGCGCCACAAAAACTATACCCAGCAGCGCGACAACCTCTATAGGGGGCGAGGAGGCCGCCACACCGAAAGAGTAACCTATGCCAGAGTCTATTCAGCTATTTAAGAAACAAGAGAAGATTTACCCGCGTCGTGTGTGGGGTAAATTCCGTAAACTTAAATGGCTGGCCATGGTGGTCTTGCTAGGCATTTATTACGGTGCGCCATGGTTGCGGTGGAACCGTGGCGAACAGATGCCCAATCAGGCGATTCTCATCGATCTCGATCATACCCGCGCCTATTTCTTTGGTATCGAGATTTGGCCACAGGAAGTCTATTACCTAACGGGCATCCTTATTCTCGCGGCGGTGGGGTTATTCTTCATCACCTCACTTTTTGGCCGTGTGTGGTGTGGCTATGCCTGCCCACAAACGGTGTGGACGGATTTGTTCGTCTGGGTCGAGCGCCTTGTGCAAGGCGACCGCAACGCACGCAAAAAGCTGGATGAGTCACCCTGGAATTTCGAGAAAATCCGTAAAAAGGGGCTGACGCATCTGCTGTGGCTCGTTATCGGCCTTTGCACGGGTGGCGCATGGGTGTTCTATTTCAACGACGCCCCGACGCTACTCGACCAAATCGTCCATTTCGATGTGCCCTTCAGCGTCGGCGGGTGGATTTTGGGTCTTACCTTCTCCACCTACCTCATGGCGGGTTTCGCGCGCGAGCAGGTCTGCACCTACATGTGTCCTTATGCGCGTTTCCAATCCGCCATGTTCGACCCCGACACGCTTATTATTGCGTATGATGTTGAACGCGGCGAGCCACGCGGCAAGTGGAAGAAGAAAGACGCCTACCTCTCGAAAGCAGCTGGCAAAACAACCTACCAAGCAGCCTCGAACGAGCTGCTTACCGAAGCCAAGACCGATGCCGCCTCCCAAGGTTCAACGGGCGACTGCATCGATTGCGACTCCTGCGTGGTGGTCTGCCCGATGGGTATTGACATCCGCGAGGGCCTGCAAATGGAGTGCATTGCCTGCGGCTTGTGTGTGGATGCGTGCGACACCGTGATGGAAAAAATCGGCCTACCCAAAGGGCTGATTCGCTATGACACCGAGCGCAAAACCAAATTCACTCCATGGCGGCCGCGCACCTTCTGGTATGGTGGAATAATCACGTTGGTTGGCTGCTTTATGCTCTACAGTTTGCTCACGCGCTCGCCGCTGGAGCTGAATGTTATTCATGATCGTAATCCCCTATTTGTGAAGCTATCGGATGGTTCTGTGCGTAACGGATACAATATCACTATCATCAATAAACATCATGATGATAAAACCTACAGGCTCAGCATTGAAGGTCTCGAAAACGTGAACATTCGTGTGCAAGCTAGCAGCGATATTCCTGCCGACAACTTGCCAGTATTTGCCGATTCTGTTGGGCATTTCCGGGTATTCCTCACTGCCGAGAAGCAGTCAGAGCATCGCCGCGAAATGACGTTCAATGTGATGGAACGCGATAGCGAGATAACTGCAAGCAAGGACTCGATTTTTGTGAGTGATGAGCGATGACGGGTCGTCGGGTGTGGTGGTATTTTGTCGCATTCTTCTGCTTTGTTGCGGCAGTCAATGCGGTGATGGTTACCCTTGCAGTGCGTACTCATAGCGGCGTAGTTACCGAGCATCCTTACGAAAAAGGGCTAGCCTATAATGCGGTGGTGGAGGCAGAAGAAAAGCAAGAATCACTGGGTTGGAAGGGTAGTATCGCGTATAAAAATGCCTCGCTGCACTTCTCGTTACGCGACAAGAATAAACAAGCTATTTTAGCTGATAAGGCTGTTGCGACGGTCACTCGGCCCACACAATCGGGCATGGATTTTAAGCTAGAACTAACTGGCAAATCTACGCCCATCACGTTCCCTGCCCGTGGGTTATGGCTGGTGAGGGTAGATGTGTCACATGCGGGCGTGCATTATCAGCAAAGTAAGCGTATCGTGGTGCCATGAGCAGCGCCCACTTTGTTACGAACGAATCAGATGGAAGTCACAGCCTGAACGTGCTGGTCGATGGAATGCATTGCCCATCCTGTGTTGCTATTATCGAAGGTGCGCTGAGGAAAAATCCTGCCATCACTATGGCACGCCTTAATTTATCCACCAAACGTTTGCGTATTGTGTGGAGTGGCTTGGCAGAGCGTAGCGAGGACTGGATCGCGCTTATCAATGGCATGGGTTACCACGCGATGCCATTCGACCCTAACACATCCGAGACGGCAGAGAAGAAAGAAGAAAAATTATTGCTGCGCTGCTTGGCAGTTGCGGGGTTTGCCAGTGGCAACCTCATGTTATTTTCAATACCGCTCTGGACATCCGATGGGGTGGAGATGGGCGATGCCACGCGCACGTTTTTCCATTGGGTGCAGGCTGCTATTGCCATTCCCGCCATCGCGTATTGCGGCATCCCGTTCTACCGTTCGGCATGGAAGGCGCTACGCAGCATGCACACCAACATGGATGTGCCTATTTCCGTCGCCGTGATTTTGGCAACGCTGATGAGCCTGTTTGAGACGGCAACTCAGGGCACCCATTCGTATTTCGATTCTGGGGTGATGTTGCTATTCTTCCTGCTTATTGGCCGTTATCTTGAGGCGCGTGCACGTGGACGCGCACGCAGTGCCGCACATGATCTACTACAAATGATGACGGGTTTTGCTACAATATTGCATGCGGATGGAACCACCACCACTATCCCGCTCTCTGAAATTGCCGAAGGCATGACATTGCTTGTGGCGACAGGCGAAAAAATTGGTGCTGATGGCGTAGTTCTCACAGGTTCATCCGAAATTGATACCAGTCTAATCACGGGCGAAACCATGCCACGCGAGGTGAATGTGGGTGCTGCTTTATTTGCCGGCACCATCAACCTATCTGCGCCCATCACCATGCGCGTGACGAAAGCGGGCGAGCGTTCGCTACTTTCCGAGATCATCAAACTCATGGAATCTGCCGAACAAGCGCAGGCGAAATATGTCACCGTTGCCGATACTATTTCTGGCTGGTACACGCCCGCTGTTCATGCGCTCGCTGCAGCCACCTTCGCAGGTTGGATGATCTGGGGCGACGTGCCATGGCAGCAGGCGCTTCTTTACGCTGCAACAGTGCTTATTATCACTTGCCCATGCGCGCTGGGATTGGCTGTGCCTGTGGTACAAGTGTTGGCCAGCGGCAAGTTGATGCGCGGAGGTATTTTGTTGAAATCTGGCAGCGGATTGGAGCGTCTTGCCGCTATCACCCATGCCGTCTTCGACAAAACAGGTACGCTCACAATCGGCAAGCCTGAATTGTTAAACAAAGAGAACTTCTCGATAGAAGAATTGCAGCTTGCTGCATCGCTTGCGGCACATAGTAAGCACCCGCTATCGCAGGCATTAACTGCGGCCTATTCGGGCGCGCTACTACCATTGGAAGTACGTGAAGTGCAAGGCTGTGGGCTTGAAGCTAGCGGCGTAAGGCTTGGTAAGCGCAGTTGGGCAACAACCTTGCCCGACGATGCTGAGAAGCTGCTAGAACTATGGCTGGTCGGGGAGGATAATCAACCCGTGCGCTTTACCTTTGCTGATCAACTGCGCGAGGATGCAAAGTCTGTCATTACTCAGTTGCACGCAGGTGGTATTGCCACATTACTGCTTTCAGGCGATCGTAAAGAAATAACGAAGGAAACTGCCTCTGCATTAGGAATAGAGAGTTTCGAGGGCGGACTATCGCCTTTACACAAAACAGAGAGGATTGCAGAGCTTAAAGCCAGTGGTGCGCAGGTCCTGATGGTGGGAGATGGGCTAAACGATGCGCCATCGCTTGCTTCTGCGACCATTTCCATGTCGCCTGCTTCGGCGATGGATATTACCCAGAACGCGGCGGATATAGTGTTTCAGGGCGATAAGTTGCAGCCCGTGCTCAGTGCTTGGAAGACAGCAAAATTTGCACAAACCTTGGTAAAAGAAAATTTTGCATTGGCTATTTTGTATAATGTTATTGCCATCCCACTTGCAGTTGCAGGGATGGTGACGCCACTGATTGCCGCGATTGCAATGTCGAGTTCGTCGCTGCTGGTGATTGGTAATGCGATGCGACTTAACGCAATGAAGGACGACGCATGAGTATTCTCATTTATCTCATACCTATTGCACTCACCCTTGGGTTAGTAGGCCTAGTGGCATTCTTCTGGGCAATGCGGAACGGGCAATTCGAAGATCTCGATGGAGCCGCACACCGAATGCTTCGCGACGATGAGGACGAGATTTAAGCAGCGCAATTCACGCTTTTTTGTGTAGCGCTATGGCAAGCATCGAGCCAGTAGTAACAGACAAAGCTCCGCCACTCACTATCGCAATAAAAATTGTCAGATTAAAACGGGCAGGGCGCCTTATGCAGCTTGCTTCAGCAACCCATACAGCGCATCTTTCAAGTGGAGGCGTTGTTTTTTTAGTGCTTCCAAACGCTCGTCAGTCGAAGCCTCCGCACCCGATTCAATACGGCGCACCGCATGTTCGGCCTCATCATACTCTGCAAACAAGCGGGCAAAGTGCGTATTTGATGTTTTGAGTTGGTGAATGCGTTCGCGCATCTCTGGGAACTCATTGATAAGGCTGTGATTTTCGAGTGGCATTCTATTCTCCTTTGTTGCTGCTGTGCAGTATAGGTACATAATTTAGTGCATACTTGATGCATATCAAGGTGCTCTGTGTTCGCCGATTTATATCTCCCAATCAGTACACGTGAAATCAATAGGAGTTTAAAATGAAAAAGTTTGTTATTGCTGCAGTTACACTGGCTGCTGCTTGTCCCGCAATTGCTGCGGATAATAATTTCAAGGCTGGCGATGTGTTGATTCGCGCCCGCGCCTTGGGTGTGATGCCAGATGAAAGCAGCACGATGAACATGCGGATAGAGTGAAGCTGAGCAACTCGTATGTGCCAGAACTCGACGCTACCTACTTTTTCACGCCCAATATTGCGGCCGAGTTGATTGCAGCTGTGTCGCCGCATCGTGTATCGACCAGAAATGGTGTCGATGCGGGTGATGTGTGGCTGTTACCACCAACGCTGACGTTGCAATACCATTTCACTCAGCTCGATTCGGTCAAACCCTATGTTGGTGCGGGCGTGAACTACACCCATTTCTTTGGTGCAAACGCTGGGTCACTGACGAACCCAAAATATGATGATAGCTTCGGCGCCGCGCTGCAAGCAGGTGCCGATATTCCACTGGGTAATAATTGGTATGCCAACCTTGATGTTAAAAAGATTTACATCGACACTACCGCGAGATTTAGCAATAGCGCTGTTCGTGCTAACGTGGATATCGACCCATGGGTTGTTGGCGTTGGTGTAGGCTATAAGTTCTAGCCATGGCCACCTGCAACATGACATCGGTTGCGGCGACTAAGGCATGCTCCGGTAGGTGCAAGGGAGCGGTTAGTTGCGCGCCAGAATCAGGTGTGTGGGTGTTGGCTGCAAGTCAAGGAAAGGTAGCCCTGTTCAGGAAGCAGGCAGATGGTCATCTGTTGCCTCTCGATGAACGGGGCTGCCGCGTTTCTTCATTTGAGGGAGGGCTTCGTAATCAGCTCATTGACGCTTCTGAGGCAGCACAGTTCTCTCAACTGGTACTCGTCGGTAGCGCAAATGATATCGCCTGGATGCAGGTTTCGTTACCTGTTGCCGTATCAAAGCTAGTGGTAGCAGAAATTGAATATCCGTTGATAGCCGCATGGTTCTGCGCATCGACGGATAAGGGTAAACTCACCCAAGTGCTGGAGCACGTATTTAACGCTTAGTCTACTGCTTCCGTTTCGCAGCTCCCCGATTCGGAGCAGCTGTTGCAAACAAAATCGCGCAACTTCTCGATGGTATCTACGGTAATGTCGTGCCCCGCGACGGCGATGCCGAGCGGCTTTAACTGCTGCTGGCTGCGCGATAAGGTTTCGGGTTTCATTCCCAAATAAGCGGCGAGGATGTGCTTCTCCACGGGTATTTGTAGGGTTTTCTTGCCATTGGCCTGTGTGTGGCACAGCCGCAGCAGAAAACACCCAAGCCGTTGGGCGGCAGACATGGTGCTCATTTGCTCCAGTTTCAACTGAGCTTGCGAGGTGTGTGCATTGAGCAGCGCCATAATGCTACCCGAGAGGGTTGCGTTCTCTGAGATGAGTTTACGAATCACTCCCGCTGGGATTGCGGCAAGTTTGGTTTGCGCCGACAATGTTTGTGCATGGTATGGATAATTCGCATGCGAGAAAAGCGCCGCTTCGCCAAACACATCGCCTTCTGTACACAAACCTACAATGCTTTCTTTTCCATCGGGCGTTTGGCGGGTCAGCTTTACCCAGCCATTCAGCACCAACCAAAGGCTAGTTGCGGCATCCCCGTGGCGCAACACCACATCGTCTTTCTCGTAAACTTTTGTTTGTGCGTGGGGGGCTAATGCTTGCGATATCGCTGGGTGATTCTGAAAAAGCGTGTGGCTGTTGAGCAGCTGCGAATGAATGGGATCTTGTTTCATGGAGTTCTATTAGTATAAAAACATAGCCATGACTACCAAGAAGCGATGGGCTCTGTTCGTGGGGGTATTGTAGAAAATACATGAACTATTTCTGTATGTTAGATTGCTCCAGTGCCGTGTCTATCGCCTTTATAAGTCGGTCACTGTCGGGCGAGGTAGTAGAATTAAAGTAGTCGATCAGCGACCCATCGCGGCTGACAAGGTATTTATGAAAGTTCCATTTCGGTGCGGTGCCAAAACCTAGGGTCTTACGCGCCCAAAGGTAGAATGGGTGCGCTTCATCACCGCTGACCACTTGCTTACTTGCCATGGGGAAGGTGACGCCATAATTGAGCTTACAAAATTGTGCAATCTCGTCGCTGCTGCCTGGTTCTTGGCCACCAAAATCATTTGCAGGCACGCCAAGGATTACAAGTCCCTTGTCCTTGTAATCATCGTATAGCTTCTGAAGGCCACTATATTGCTTGGTAAACCCGCAGTGCGAAGCGGTGTTGACGATGAGAATTACCTTGCCCTTGAATTGCGATAGCGGCAGAGGGTTTTCGCCGATCAGCGTGGTGAAGCTATAGTCGTAGGCACTGCCTTCTTGCGCATCTGCGGCTTTGGCACTGGTTAAACCAAACATAAGTAATCCTCCGAGCATGAGTGAAACGAGCCGTAATGTAATCGACATAAAAATCTCCTACGCTTTAAGTTTTGGCCGCACACGTGACAAGCCACCATCGACCGCTAGCACCTGCCCAGTGATCCAATTATTGGCAGGGTCGAGCAGGAAAACAATCGCTCGCGCCACATCATCGGCTTTGCCAAGGCGGCCAAGCGCATGCATCGATTCCGAGAATTTACGTGCGGCATCGTTGGCGGTGAGTGAGGCAGTGAGGGAGGTCTCCGTAAGGCCAGGCGCCACAGCATTAAAACGTAAATTGCTTGGCGCGTAGGTAGCTGCCGCCGAGAGTGTAAGCCCAATAATACCCGCTTTCGCAGCCGCAATCGCTTCATGATTAGCTAGCCCCTCCATCGCCGCTGCAGAGGAAATAAGCACGACAGAACCACCATTGGTCATATGTTTTCCTGCGGCGCGCACGGTTGCAAACGCCGTGGTGAGGGATGCGGCAATGACAGATTCATATTGCGCTTGGCTGGTCAGGTGCGCCGATTTGAGCAATAATGAGCCCGCGCAGTTCACCACACCGTCCACACTACCCATCGCTGCAATTGCTTGGGCGAAGGCATCATCGACTGCATCGAAGCTCGTCGCATCGAGCACCACATCAGGTGCAATTTTGCTGGCAGCGCGTGCGGTGGTAAAGGTCCGGTGACCCGCAGCTTGTAGCAGCGTGACTGTTGCTTGGCCGATACCACTTGAAGCGGCTATTACTATAAAATTAGCCATGGTAAATACCTTTATTTCTTAGGCTTTGGACCATTAAATCCGATAACTAGCTCGCCAACCTTTAGGCCAAATTTATGCATGGAGTTGCGGTTGATAACGGTTGTTTCATCGATACGGTAGAGCCAGTCATCCATCGTCACGTTGATGGTTCCATTGCCGCGTGGCACTTGCAATACGTAGCGAATATTCGCCGCATTGCCATATTGTTTGCCAATGGCAACCCCCACCACATCAGGCGCGGTGGCCGTAAAATTGTTATCATCGGTAAAGGTAATGTGCCATTCGCGGTGCTGCACTTTACCATCGTCATAGGTAAAGGTCTCTTTTAACACACCCACATTGCCTTCCCATTTGCCATGCATGGCAACGGTGAAACGTGTGTTGGGATCGCCAGCCCAATCGAAGAATGCACCAAACGCAGTAAAATTGCCGTTAAAAAACTCGCGCAAATCAAGTTTGGGTGTACGATCCGCATAGGATTCAATGCTTGGTGAGCTGCAGCCACTAAGGCATACGGCAATTCCGGCAAGCAATAGGCGCAGTGGATTTTTCATTGTCGTAACTCCTAAACAGTGGTTGCATGGGTGAGTTTAATTTGCACAACATTGGTGCGACCAACGGCAAATGCTGCCGCGCAGATACCCAAATAAAAGCGCCAGTTGCGGATGAAGCCTGCACTATAGCCCATCTTGCAAATCGTATCGTGGTGGGCATCGAACCGCGTCAGCCATTCGCGTAAGGTGCGCGCATAATCTTGCCCAAACGAAAAGACTTCCTCGACGGATAGGCCAGCCTTATTGGCTTCGCGCTTGATGACCTCGACAGATGGCAGCATGCCACCAGGGAAAACATAATGACGAATAAAATCACTGCCGATGCGGTAATCCTCGAAGAAATCATCGCGGATGGTGATGGTTTGGATAACCGCCGTGCCGCCTTGTTTCAGGCGATCATGGATAGACGCAAAGTAGGTCGGCCAGTAGCGCTCGCCCACGGCTTCGAACATTTCAATAGAGACAATGGCATCGAACTGGCCTGTCACATCGCGGTAATCTTGCAAGCGAATATCGGCTGCGCCCTTCAAGCGCGCCATAGCAAAATCTTTCTGCGCGGGCGAAATGGTCAGCCCCGTTACATGGTGACCCTGGTTTGCGGCTTGTTCTGCAAAACCGCCCCAGCCGCAGCCAATCTCTAAAATACGTGCATGGGGTATGTTGATGGTATCCAAAATACGCTGATATTTCGCGCGCTGTGCTTGAGAAAGATTATCCAAGGGGCCATAGAGCGCCGAGGAATACGTCATTGTCTCATCGAGCCACAGCTTGTAAAAGTCGTTGCCCACATCGTAATGCGCCATGATGTTCGATTTACTGCCGTTGCGGCTATTGCGTCGAAGCACATAGTTATAGAGGCGGAAGAAAAATCGATTCAGCGCATTGCCATGAGCAAATTGATGTAGGTAGTCGAGGTTCAGAATGAACAGCGCAAAGAGCTGCTCAATGTTGGGAGTGGTCCATTTGTCATTGATGTAATCTTCTCCTAGGCCAATATCACCGCGCGCAACCATGCGGCGCAGCACACTCCAATCATGCAGCGCAAAAAAAGCCTCTGGACCCTCATGTTTACCACGATAGACATGCTTCGTGCCATTAGGCTCCGTGAAGTGGAGCGTGCCCACTTCCAGCTTCTCGAGCGCTTTGAACCAGCGGTTTTTAATGAGGGTTGAAGGCAACAATGTCATTCGGAAATCTCCACATGTGGTGCTGCTGGCTTGCGGTGGTATCGGATACCTTTACGCAGCAGCTTGAGCGCTTGATAATGAATAAGAGTGATGACCTTGAGCGTCACCAATGGGTAACGAACAAAGCAATAGAGTAGGGCAGTGTTGCTGAGCACACTGCGTTTGCCTGCAAGCGAGGTCGAGAGCATTAGCCCATCGGCATCGTGATAGTTGATCCAAACACCGATTTTGTCTTCGGCATAGGCGAAGCGAAATTCGTAATGCCCCGTCACCTCGAGAAAGGGCGAGACATGAAATATCTTCTGCGAGGTCAGCCAGTCATCGGTTGTAATGGGGCGGTGATCCTTGTGGAACGACCAGTAACAGTGCTTTTCACCAAACGTATTCCGCACTTCGGAAAGTACCGCGCGCAACTGCCCTGCGCGGTCAAGGCAGAACCAGAAGGTAACGGGGTTAAAGCCATAGCCAAGTATACGCGGCATGGTGAGCATCACTATGTCGCCATCCGCTTCCGATAGTTGATATTCCGCCATCAACCGACGAATCCATGATTCTGGTGTGTCGCCTGTGGGCGCGTGGTCGCGGTTATAAAAGCTATACAAGCCAAGGCGATTCAGGCGTAGCACCCACAATTTACAAGCCTCGGCCAGTGCTGCAAGTGGTGCACAGAGATAATAGACGTGGTAGCGAAAATGGTTTTGCGTGGGGCGGTGCCGCGTGTGCACCACCTGCGCTACTAGTAATCCGTTTGCTATTGCCATGGCGCGCGCACCCCTAGGCTATTGGCGACATTCACCGCGCTTAACAGACCATCTTCGTGGAAACCATAGCGATGGTAAGCACCCGCAAACCACGTATTTTGCTTGCCCTGCAGATCAGGGATGCGCGCCTGTGCGGCAATGGCCTCACGAGTAAAAATAGGGTGCTCGAAATCATGCACGTCGAAAATATGCTCAGGCGCAATATCCAACGTTGGGTTGAGGGTGACAAAAAGTGGGTAACGATTATCGATGGATTGCAGCAAATTCATCCAGTAGGTGACCGAGATATTAGCTTCGCTGCCCGCATTATTCGCCATGTAGACCCAGCTTGCCCAACAGCGTTTGCGCTTAGGCATCACGCGCACATCCTTGTGCAGAAAAGCGCGGTTCTTCTGGTAGGTAAATGCACTCAGCACACTGCTCTCATCAGGCGTTGCATCGGCTAGCATCGCTAGTGTTTCATTGGCATGGCTAGCAAAAATGACATGGTCGTAGGTGAGTGTTTCGCCGCGCGTATCACTCACCTGAATGGCGCCGCCTTCGCGTGTGACGCGGGTAACGGCGCAATCGGTACGAATGTGGTTGGCAAACGGCGCCACAATACGTTTCACATATTCTTGCGAGCCGCCAGTCACTGTATACCATTGCGGCTGACCTGAAGTAGCGAGCAATCCATGATTTTCAAAAAACCTAACAAAAGTAGCTGCAGGAAACTCTAGAATTTTACTTGGCGGTGCACTCCAAATTGCGCCGCCCATAGGCAGAATATAATGGTTTAAAAATTGTTGGCTTAGCTTGAGGTGCGAAATCAATTCGCCAAGTGTCATGGTTGGCGTGGCTTTCACTGCTGCAGCCGCACCGCGATTAAAACGTGCTACTTGTCTAATCAGTCGGTAAAACGAAGGGCGCAGAAGGTTACTGCGCTGACCAAACACCCCATTCAAATCGCGCGCGCACCACTCCAGCGCGCCGTTATCAATCGTCGCGGCAAAGGTCATGTTGCTTTCTTGAATGGGCACGCTTAATTGCTCGAAAAGTGGTGTTAGGTTGGGGTAGTTGCGTTTGTTGAACACAATAAAGCCCGTATCGACTGCAATATCGCGATCGGCATAGGTCACCGTGCGTGTGCGTGTGTGGCCGCCAATAACAGCGTTTTTTTCATAGAGCGTGATGTTGTGGTGCGGGTGTAGCAAGTGTGCCGAGCCCATGCCCGAAATGCCACTGCCAATGATTGCAATTGTCGCCATATGTCGTGTCCCTAACTTAAGAGCTTGCGCTTATAGCAGAATCATACTAAGGAGTCTATAGGGAATAGACTGGCAAGTCTAAATTTAGTATAAACGATGATGCAGGCATGAAAGCAGCACCTACCAGCACCAAGCCTAAGGGCGATGCAATTTTAAAGGCG
The DNA here is from genome assembly GCA_963205305.1 of Pseudomonadota bacterium. GTDB lineage: Bacteria > Pseudomonadota > Alphaproteobacteria > Rickettsiales > UBA3002 > QFOX01. The sequence continues at coordinate 14,025 of CAUJIC010000007.1, forward strand.
GCTATGCAGCTTTTTTTGCAGCATGGCTACGCGCTCACAACTATGGACGAAGTGGCGCGGGTGGCTGGCGTTACCAAGCAGACGGTCTATTCGCACCATCGCAGCAAGGAACAACTATTCACCAACATGCTCAGCGCGCTGTGTAATCGTGACATGCCATCGCAGAAGCAACTTGATAACCCGAATACGCCATTCGAAGTATTGCTCGAAAAAATTGGGCTGGTTGTGCTCAATGCCATTACCAGCCCTGAAGGTCTGGGCGCCACGCGGCTTGTGATCGCGGAATCTGCCAATCACCCTGAACTTGCCGAGCTTTACTACACGCGCGGAACCAAGCAGCTGGTACAGTTGCTCACCGATTTTATCGCAAGCCAAAAAAGGCGCAAAGTGATTGCAGTGAAAGACCCTGAAAGTTCTGCTTCGTATTTTTTGGCTATGCTCAAAGGCCAATATTACGTACGCATGATGCTGCGTGTGAAGCCCGTGCCAACAAAGAAGCAGAAGGAAGCACATGTGCGTGAAGTGGTGCGTATATTCATGCATTTGTATGGCATCAAAAACCCTATCAGCACTAGTAGCGTACTTTAGCATGAAGAACCTTGGCGCGGTGCTTATCCTGTTGCTTGGCGCCAGCGTCACTGCGGGCTGTGCAACACTACTTAATGCGAGTATCCCGCGTGATGGTTACCGTGTCGTGCGTGATGTGGCGTATGGCGAGCACACCCGCCAGCGCATGGACTTTTATATCCCCGTTGGCCTAACAAGGCCCGCGCCTGTTGTTGTGTTTTTCTATGGCGGCAGCTGGAAAATGGGCACAAAGGATGATTACCGCTTCCTCGGGCAAGCCTTTGCCAGCAAGGGCTACATTACTGCGGTAGTCGATTATCGTCTTTACCCCGAAGTGTATTTCCCGACATTTATGCATGATAGCGCCACCGCATTTGTTGCCGTTCACGGCATGATTGAATCCTACGGTGGGGATGCAAACCGCATGGTTGTCGCGGGGCATTCTGCAGGGGCATATAACGCGATGATGCTGGCCGCGAACTCAATATATATTACCCGCGCTGGGGGTAAGCCCGCGTGGATTCGTGGAGTGATTGGCATTGCTGGGCCTTATGATTTTCTGCCGCTCACCGACCCCGACCTTATTGCCGTGTTCAGCAAGCGCCCTGCGGCTGAAACCCAACCCATCAACTTTGTCACCCGTGCTATGCCACCAGTGTTTTTGGCCACAGGCACAACGGATGATATCGTCATCCCGCGTAACAGCGAGCGCCTTGCAGCAAAGTTAAATAAGCTTGGTAAGCCGACAACATTACACCACTACAATGATATCGACCATATCGACATCATTGTTTCGCTCGCGGACGGCTTTCGCGATAAAGCGCCGCTGCTTGAGGATATCTCAGCATTTATTGATGGGATGGCGAAGCCGTAGATGATGCTTTTACGCATTCCGATGTTTGGCGATGTATGCATCCATCTCGTTTTTAATGCGCCCACGTAGCAGATAAAGGACAATGATATTGGGCAGCGACATGCCAAGAATCAGTAGATCCGAGAAGTCGAGCACGACGCCAAAATGCATGATACCGCCAAGGAATGTGGCTGTACAGAATATGAGTTGATAGAGGCGGATATGACGGTGACCAAAGAGGTAGCTCCACGCAATTTCGCCGTAATAGCTCCAGCCAATTGTGGTCGAATAGGCAAAGATGAGCACATTCACCGCCAGCATGATCGAGAACCATGGTGCGACGGTTTCGAAAGCACGCGAGGCAATCAGCACACCATCTTCCACGGTGCCGCCTGCATAAGCGCCCGTCACGGTGACAACTAACCCCGTGAGCAAAGCAATGATAGCGGCAAAAAACGGTTCAAGTAGGGCGACCGACGCTTCGCGCACGGGCTCCTCGGTGCGGGCGGTGGCGTGGGCAATAGGGGCAGAGCCTAACCCTGCCTCGTTTGCGAAGCTCGCGCGCTTGAAGGCCATGGCGAGCATCGCAATTGCGCCGCCAGCAGCGGCATTGCCGGTAAACGCATCGTGCATGATGAGTGCCAGTGTCGCGGGGAGTTTTTCAATATTTGCACCCACAATGATCACCGCGCAGATAAGGTATAAAATACCTTTGAGCGGCGATATTTTTTCGGCAACGCGGGCAATGCGTTTGATGCTACCAACCATGACTGCAAACACCAGCAACGCAAAAATAAGCGATAACGCCCAGCCAAACTCGGCAAGCATAGGGAAGGTCGAGGTCATGACTTTCACGGTTTGGTTCGATTGAAACATGTTGCCGCCACCCAGCGCACCGCCCAAACAGAAGAACGCAAAAATAATGGCAAGCGCTTTACCAAGGCGCGGGCGGTTGATGTCGCTCATACCTTTTCTGAGATATTGGAAAGGGCCCCCATAGATTTTTCCGTTCGGGCCCACCTCGCGGTAACACATCGAAAGGGTAACCTCGGCAAATTTGGTGGCCATCCCCAGAAAACCTGCGATCACAATCCAGAATACAACCCCAGGGCCGCCCACCGCCACCGCTACGGAAACACCTGCAATCGAACCAAGACCAACCGTGGCCGCAATAGCGGAGAACAGCGCCTGTAAGTGGCTGACCTCGCCCGTACTATGGATATGATGGGCTTCATCGAATTTGCCATACACCACATGGATGGCGTGTTTGAACAAACGAAAATTCACACCACGCAGATAGACGGTAAAGAACAGCGCAGCCACCACCAGCCACAACACAATGAACGGGAAGCCGCCGATATCGAAAAACAAAAACGCGGAAAGCCAGCCTACAAAAGTCTCAAGAAACGTGGATGCCAATCTATGCTCCTGTTTATTATGGTTTATATAGTTTAGTGGCTGACATTAAACTGTAATATATCTCCTGTACACTACTAGCATGGATAATTCCGTCAACGATAGCAGCCTCGACCAACTGAAGAGTAAAAGCCTTCAGTGGGCTGGCTATGGCTATTTGATTGGCGATGCGGCGCTCTCAACCGCACGGCTGATGGAGAACGATAAAGTGGGTGCCGCAGGTGGTGCTCTATGGGCAACGGGCAGCCTTGTCTGTGCAAAATATGCGAACCCCTCGGCCGAGAAACAACTGAAATTGATCGAGCAGCGCTTTGCGGAATATCTCGTGAAGCAAGGTGTCGATATCAGCAACAACGCAACGCTTACTGGGCTTGCAAAAAATGCAGGCGTGCGCGAACATATCGAATCATTCCTCTATGCCCACCCTTCCGAAATTCTGAATGCGGTTTATGCGATTGGCGCGGGGTTTGTGCTAAAGGGCGGCATTCAGAAAAAATCCATGGCCGATATTGCCTGCGGTGCCATCATTGCCAGTGGTGCGCTTGCGGGGCTTCTCATCCCCGAGAAAAAGCCTGACCTCAAAAACCCACCTAAAGATGCGGCCGGCAAGGTGTGGCAGTGGATGCAGGAAAAGCCGCTGCGTGTATCGGGTGCCTCGTATCACATCAGCAATATTTTTGCGTTGGGAGGTGCTGTTGAGCAAATGAAAAAGAATCCCAGTGGTAGCAGTCATTGGTTTCGTTTCCTCACGGCCACGAGTTTTATTTTTGCGAATACCGCGTTGGCCATGTCATCGAAGAACCAAGAGAATGGTGCCACCAAGCACGCCGATGTAGTCACGGCGCAGCTTGCAGATATTTCGACACACATCATTGCCAGCCAAGCGCCAGCCGTGCAGGAGGCCATGGTGCAGCAAATCTCTGGCTATTTGGCCGCGCAGCCCGAGATCAATAAAAAGTCTGACGAAATAGCCAGCCTGCTGCACGCAAAATTAGCAGTAATAGACAAGCGCCCGCGCCAAACATGGTGCGATAGGGTTCAGCAGCCAGCGGCTGCGCATAGCCTTCAATAAGCAGCGTTGCCAAGCAACCACGCGCTGCTATGATGCATCATCATAGCTACGGGAAGTTTATGTCGCCGACCATCGCCGCTATCAGCACCATCAGTCAGCACGCTTTCGATGATGAAGCCGCATGTATCGAGCGCCTATTGCGTGAGCTTCAGCCCATCGAGGCGCTCGACGCGGCCATCATGACCAAAGCCAAACATTGGACAGCGAAGATCCGTGCGGGCGGCATTGGCCCTGGCATGGAGGCGTTTTTGCACACCTATGGGCTTAACACGCGCGAGGGCATCGCACTCATGTGCTTGGCGGAAGCGCTGCTGCGTATCCCCGATGCAGTAACGGCTAATCGCCTGATTCACGATACGTTCGAGGGCAAAGATTGGCGCGAATCGATGGAAGGCAATGAATCGTGGGTGGTGAGTGCCTCCAGCTGGGGTTTATTGCTGACAGGCAAGGTTGTCGATTTTGAGGAGGAAGGGGCAGGGGGCATCACCCGCACGCTACGCGGGTTGGCCGCAAAGCTGGGCGGCCCCATCATCCGCCAAGCCCTGAAACAGGCCATGCGCGTCATTGGCGCCCAATTTGTGCTGGGCGAAACGATTGATGAAGGGCTTGCCCACTCCAGCACTTGGTTAAAAAAGGGGTTCCGCTTTTCGTATGATATTTTGGGCGAGGGTGCGCGCAGCGATGCTCAGGCACAAGCTTATGTGAAAGCCTATCATGCGGCAATTGCGCGCATCGGTGATAGCGCAAAAAATATCCCACTCTTCGAAGCGCCAAGCATTTCAGTCAAGCTTTCGGCGCTGCATTCGCGCTATAGCCTAAGCCAACGCGAGCGCGTGCTGGCGGAATTGGCGCCGCGCTTAAAATCGATCCTGCTACTTGCCAAGCAACATAACATCTCGGTGTCGATTGATGCCGAAGAAGCCAATCGCCTCGATATAGAATTAGAGCTGTTTGCACACATCGTTGCCGACCCAGCATTTGCGGGGTGGAATGGCATTGGCTTCGTGCTGCAAGCCTATCAAAAACGCGCGTTTTATGTCGTCGATTTTTTGCAAGCACTGGCCAAGCAGCATCAACGGATTATTCCGCTGCGGTTGGTCAAAGGCGCCTATTGGGATTCCGAAATCAAACATGCTCAAATCCATGGATTACCTGATTATCCTGTGTTCACCCATAAAGCGCATACCGATGTTTCCTATCTCGCCTGTGCTCATAAAATCATGCAATGCGCGCAGTATTTTTATCCGCAATTTGCCACGCATAACGCGCGCACCATTGCCAGCATCGAGGAAGTTGCGAGCCATTACGGCATCAAAAATAATGCGTACGAATTCCAGCGCTTGCATGGCATGGGCGAGGCGCTGCACGAGCACGTGATTGCCACCCATGCTTCGCGTATCTATGCGCCGATTGGCGAGCACAAGGATTTGCTGGCCTACCTTATTCGTCGCTTGCTCGAAAATGGCGCCAACACATCCTTCGTGCATCTCTTGATGGATGATAATGTGCCCATGGAGCAGCTGCTGGCCGATCCCATCCAGCAAGCCAAGCACATCGGCGCACGCGCATTGCCGTTGCCCGCAGCACTCTATGGCGATCGTAAAAATTCCAGCGGGTTCGATCTGGGCTACCTTCATCAGCGCAAAAAGCTTGAGCAAGCACTACACAATAACGGAGATGTCATGAGTACATTGCCAGCAATTACACCGACTAGCCCAGCTGCATTGGCAGCATCCATTGGTGTGGCCGTGAAGGGATATCACGCATGGTCCACCACCTCCGTAGAGCAGCGCTGCCGCATAGTAGAAGCCGTTGCCGATAGCTTCGAACAACATGCCGATACGTTCATCGCGTTACTAAGTCAGGAAGCAGGAAAGACGCTGCCCGATGCCATGTCGGAGGTGCGCGAGGCCGCCGATTTCTGTCGCTATTACGCACTGCATGCGCGCAAATTGATGGGCACACCAGAAACATTGCGCGGGCCAACGGGGGAATTGAACCAGCTCAGCCTTCACCCGCGTGGGGTGTTCGCCTGCATCAGCCCATGGAATTTTCCGCTGGCCATTTTTACGGGGCAGGTGGTGGCGGCATTGGTCGCGGGCAATGCGGTGATTGCAAAACCTGCCGAGCAAACGCCCCACATCGCAGCGCTTGCCATACAGCTCATGCACGCAGCTGGCATCCCTGCTGACGTGCTCCACCTTGCGATTGGTAAAGGCAGTGTGATTGGTAATGCACTCACGGCCGATGCGCGTATTGCGGGTGTGGTGTTCACGGGGTCGGGCGAGGTGGCAACGATTATCAACCGATCGCTGGCCAATCGCGACGGTGCCATTGTGCCATTCATTGCAGAAACAGGTGGGCAGAATTGCATGGTTATCGATAGTTCAGCTCTGCTCGAGCAAGCGGTGGATGATGTCATGCTATCGGCGTTCGGTAGTGCGGGGCAACGGTGTTCTGCGCTGCGCGTTCTCTATGTGCAGGAGGATATTGCTGATGCATTCCTCGTCTTGCTGAAGGGGGCGATGGCGGAGCTAAACGTGAGTGCTCCCCACGAAATTTCAACCGATATTGGGCCCGTGATTGATGCGCCAGCGCAGCAGGCATTGCTTGCCCATATCGAGCACATGAAAGCAACGCAGCAATGGGTTGCCGCTGCGCCCACGGCCAAAGCGGCGGGGCATTTTGTGGTGCCGCACGTCTTCGAAATCAGATCCATTGCGGCGTTGAGCCGCGAAAATTTTGGCCCTATTCTGCACGTCATCCGCTTTGCGGCGAACAGCATGCAGCGCGTGGCCGATGAGATAAACGCTACGGGTTTTGGGCTCACCTTTGGTATCCATAGCCGTATCGATGAGAATATTCAGTTCTTCCTCAGCCGCGTGCATGCGGGTAACCGTTATGTCAATCGCAGCATGATTGGTGCTGTGGTGGGCGTGCAGCCATTCGGTGGCGAGGGGTTATCGGGCACGGGCCCCAAAGCGGGCGGTCCATTCTACTTGCTCAAATTTCTGCACGAGCGCACCACCACCATCAACATCGCTGCCATTGGTGGCAACATCGAACTGTTGGTCGGCAACAGCGGCGCAGCTTCATAAACCTGCGTACGGTCGTAAGGGATTGATTGTGGTTCGACGCCCCTTACCTAGAGCAGCTACCAAACTTGCTATCAAAGACGAAACTCTATCCGATATAACGCTCTAAAACCGCATTCTCAGGCATTACGCCTTAGGCAGCTGCGCTTCCACAAGCGTTATATCATCGTAGCGTATAGTCGTGCTTTGATTTACGTAA
>CAUJIC010000008.1 GCA_963205305.1 Pseudomonadota bacterium
TTATCTGGGTGAACATAATCGCGCCATAACGCTGACCGCACCGAGTAAAGAAGAAGTAAATATACCTGCAACGGATGCCTACAAGAAACTCCCCGCAGCAGTTCTGAAGGAAGTTGAAGCATGCGGGCAAAAAATCGAAACCAGTGATTGCCAAAAACCGGAAAGTGCAGCGGTAGAAAGCACACGACTAATAAAGCCCGTTTTCACAAGATAAGCAAAATGAGATGAACTAAATAGCCCGTGTGGCGTTCATCAGCCAGCCTCGCTCATCGCTAGTCAGCGCCGCTTCATGCGTTTGATAGACGCGCCGATGGTAAGCATTTAGCCAATTGCGCTCAGCAATACTCAGCATGGCTATATTCACCAACCGCGTATCGATGGGCGCGAGCGTGAGCGTTTCAAACGCTAGCATCGCCTTGCCATCCGCCGTTTGGCCAGCATCCACCACACACACCAGATTTTCGATACGGATGCCATATTGTCCAGCGGCGTAATAGCCAGGTTCGTTGGAAAGAATCATGCCCGATACCAGTGGTACGCTGCTACCCCGCTTGCTGATGCGCTGCGGCCCCTCGTGGACGCAGAGGAATGCACCCACACCATGGCCAGTGCCATGGTCATAATCGAGCCCTGCCTCCCACAAATATTGGCGCGCCAATACATCCAGCTGCACACCGCTGGTGCCTGCAGGAAAGCGCACCGAAGCAAGCGCGATATGCCCCTTCAGCACGCGGGTAAAATGCTCGGCCACTTGCGGCGCCGATGCCCCGCCTGCAGGGCTGGTGACGAACAAGGTACGCGTTACATCGGTAGTGCCCTCAGGGTATTGACCACCCGAATCGAGTAGAAAAATTTCACCCGTGCGCGGGCGGCGGTTGCTTTGCTCATCAGCACGATAATGCACAATGGCACCGTTAGGGCCGCTACCCGAAATAGTGGCAAAGCTGGGGCCACGATAGGTTGCATCCTCGGCACGGAATTTCTCGAGCTGGCTTACCACCGTCAATTCATCGGGGTAACGGCCACGGATATTCTGATCATCGAACCAACAGAGAAAGCGGCTGAGAGCTAAGCCATCGCGCTGATGGGCATGGCGGATGCCCGCTAACTCCGTCGTATTTTTGGTGGCTTTGGGCAAAATAGTTGGGTCCTCGGCGCGAACAACTTCAACACCCAACTTATCGAGCAAAGCGAACCAACCCGTTGCAGTGGCAGCTGCATCGACCAGCGCACGCTGACCAATCGCTTGCTTGATGAGTTTTGCCGTGAACACCTGCTTAATGGGCAGCACTTCAACCTTTTGTGCCTTCAAATAATCGGCTACTTCCTTCGCGAGCGTGTGCGGGTGGGTGAATAATGTCGCGGAGCCATCCTTTTTCAACAGCATATGTGCCAGCAACAGCGGGTTATAGGGCACATCCGCGCCACGAATATTGAGCAGCCAGTTAATACCATCAGGCTGGGTGAGCAGCAGGCTATCGGCGTTATGTTTCTTCAATACATCGAGCAATGCCGCGCGTTTCTCCTCGTAGCTAACACCTGCGAGCTCGATGGGCTGAATCTCTACTTCGCCCGCGGGTGGTGCGGGTTGGTCCTTCCAGATGCCATCGACCAAATTGGGGCTAAGCGCAATCCATTGTACGCCCTGTGCCGCGGTGGCTTTGTGCCACCCTTCGCGCTGCTGCTCGGTAATCAGCCATGGGTCGAACCCAATGCGTAGCCCCTCGCCTTGCTCTTTTATCCAATCCAGCAAGCTTACATCGCCGCTGTTAAGCACTGCGATGGCTTCAGCATCGACCTGTTTGGCGGCTTGCAGCGTGTATCGCCCATCCACAAACAGCGTATGTTTTTTATCGGCCGTAGGCTGGCTACGAAATACTCCAAGCCCTGCCGACCCTGTAAAGCCAGTGATATAGGGCAATCGGGCGGCATAATCGGGGGTGTATTCGCCTTGGAACTCATCCACCATCGGGACGAGATAGAGATCTAGTTTGGCACTGGCGATTGCCTGTGCAAGTTGGTCTAAAATTGCTGAATGAGTCATGAAACCATATTGATTCTGGGTGGGTGAACGCTTATGCTTATCTTTCATGAATTGCACGAACGCACAAGATACAGTTGGCTCCATGCACATACTCAAGGCTTTTGCCCGATTTTTACTAACCGTATTGTGCATGACGCCACTTATCGCCCATAGCGCCGATACCACTGTCGAGGCCAAACCTCCCAAGCTTGCCCCTGCCATTATCTATTTATACTCAGGCGATGACGGTGACAGCGCCTTCATCAACTCCGCCAAAAGCGGTATTGGTGCAGCAGAACGCGATTTTGGCCTAACCGTAAGCATCACCCGCATGCAGGCCGATGAAGACCCCAGAATGGTTATTAAAAAGGTTGCCAGCACAGGGGCAACGCCGATTATTTTGCTTGGCAACCAGAACGTCGCGCCGCTGATGGATGTCGTCGAACAATTTCCCCACAGCACGTTCACCGTTATCGATGGGCTTGCCCCACCGCTTTATCCCAATGTGCAATCCATTTTGTTCAAAGATCATGAAGGTGCATTTTTAGTTGGTATTATTGCTGCACGCATGTCGCACAGCGGTTTTGTCGGATTCGTGGGCGGCATGGATATTCCGCTGATTCGTAATTTTGCCCATGGCTTCACCCAAGGCGTGAAATACGCTGTGCCCAACACAAAGGTTGATGTGCAAATGGTTGGCGATACAGCCGATGCGTGGAGCAACCCCGAAAAAGCAAAAGCCATAGCCCAAAACCAATACCGCGAAGGCGCAGATATTATTTTTGCTGCGGCGGGCGGCTCATCGGTCGGCGTGCTCGAGGCAGCGCATGAAATGAATCAACTGGCTATTGGGGTGGATAGTAACCAGAATGGCCTATTCCCTGGCACCGTGCTTACCTCACTTGTTAAACGCGTGGATGTAGCCGTGTATGACACCCTCAAAAACAGCCATAATGGTACATGGCGCGCGGGCATCAAATATCTAGGCATCAAGGAAGGTGCGCTCGATTATGCGGTCGACCAAAACAATCGCGGGCTGATGACTGAACAACTCATTGAGGAAGTAGCCACCGCGAAGGATAAAATCATTAGCGGTAAAATTACGGTGGAAAGCTATTCCGCTAAATAACGCGCCACATCGCGCGCGGCATAGGTAAAAATGGCATCAGCGCCCGCACGTTTAATGGCCAACAAATTCTCAAGCATCACGGCCTTTTCATCCAGCATGCCTGCCGCGGCAGCGGCTTTCACCATCGCGTATTCCCCACTCACATGGTAGGCGAGCGTGGGCACCGCCACCACTTCCTTCACCGCCGAAATAATATCGAGGTAGAACGTCGCAGGCTTAACCATCACCATATCTGCACCCTGCTCCACATCGAGCATCACCTCGCGCAATGCCTCGATACGGTTTGCGGGGTTCATTTGGTAGGTGCGTTTATCGGCCTTGCCAAGGTTAGTGGCCGAGCCCACTGCCGCACGGAATGGTCCATAGAGCGCCGAAGCATATTTCACCGCATAGGATAAAATGATAACATTCTCATGCCCTGCCGCATCGAGTGCTGTGCGGATTTCGCCGATACGCCCATCCATCATATCGCTCGGCGCCACAATATCGCAGCCTGCCTGCGCGAGGGTGACTGCCTGTTTGCATAAAGCAGCGACCGTTATATCATTCGCAACATCGCCACTCGCGCCCAACACGCCATCGTGCCCGTGGGTGGTGTAGGGGTCGAGCGCAACATCGGCAATAATACCAATTTCGGGCACGGCCTTTTTTACCGCACGAATGGCGCGGCACATAAGGTTTTCGGCATTATAGGCTTCGCGGCCATCCTCGGATTTTTTTTCGGCTGGCGTCACAGGGAATAGCGCAATTGCAGGGATACCAAGGCTTGCCGCCTCGCGTGCCGCATCAATCACCATGTCTATACTTAGGCGCTCGACATTTGGCAGCCCCTCGATAGGCGTCACCTTACCCGCGCCCTCTTGTACAAAGAGTGGCCAAATTAAATCCGCTGGGCGCAGCGTGGTTTCGGCCACCATGGCGCGCAGCCATGGCGCTTGGCGCAAGCGGCGCGGCCGAATGGGTAAATTGAGTTTAGGATAGGTCATGCGCGGGTGATAGCCTGTAAGCCGCTATTTGTCATCCATGATTCACTAATCTAGGCAACAGTCGTCTGATTGCCTGCGCGATCACGCTCTTTCGCGTCGAGGCGATCTTTCAATTCTGCATAGTGGCGGCGCACTTCGGCATCGGTGAGCGGCTTAGGCTTGCTATCCTTGAAGGTTTTATCGTACCACGGCTCATATTTATCAATCACCGAGGCATTCAGCCAAAATAACGAGGTAGCGGCTCCTTCAACAGCGGCCATAACAGCCAGATTTTTAAGCCAGCTGCGCCCACCTTTATTGTGCTCTGTCATGGTACCAAGGCCCATATAAGCGAGCCGCTTGCCTGCTACATAAGTGCCGATGCCTAGGAACGTAGGCACCACACGGCGCATAGCAAAGCAGCTCAACGTCGGCGCATCCGTTGGGCGCAAATGCCCTGTTGCTTTAAACGATTCTTTGCTTTTCTGGAGGAGTTCATCCTGATGTTTTGAGGGATTCTGATTAGCAAACAAATCCTCGCCCGCTGCCAACTCCATTTTCGCCTGAATGTCACTCTTGCGTACAAGACTCGATGGGTCGTTCAGCCAAATGCCGCGCGCCACCTGTGCATCCTTATAACGGCGGTCACCCAGCTCGAAGAAGGGCACGAAGCTCGCCGCCACAATAGCCATCTCGGCAAGCAGGCCGCCCTTACGAGTACCCATCACGTTTTTAATATGCTGCCATTTTGTGTGCTTGATGCTCTCGATTTCTTTAAATTTCTCGCCAAGCAACCCCGTGACAGCGTATTTCGGAGCTTCTGTACCAAGCGGTTCCAGATATTTTTTGGAATCCCAAATCCGGCGGCCATAACCCAGTGCGAACGCTGCAACAGGGGTAGAGGCGATTTCCGCAGGCGATACTTCTTTCAGCGTATCTTTCAAATTCGCGCCAAAATTTTGTACTTCAGCAATGCTTTCCGCCTCAGTGTTGTGTGGGTCAAACAGGCGTTCCTTCATGTAGCGTACAACCTTGAGCGTACCGCGGAACAGGGTAAACCCTGCCGCAATCATCGCCACATCGCGCATGGGCGAGCGAGCAGCCTTTGCAATGAATGAATCGGCGTGTTTTGCCTCGGCTACTTTTGCAACTTTCTCGAGCCCCATCCATGTGGCCGCTGTGGCGACACCATAGGGAATAGCGGCGAGCGAGTTGCGAACAATTTGATAGCCCAAATAACCTGCGCCTTTTTCCGTTGCGCTTCTGTGCTTGTATAGCCATTTGCCAATTGCAACATCGCGCTCACTGGCTTTGTGTGTGTTAGCCACCGTAGGTGGAGTATGGTGAGGCTCGGCAGCTATCGATTGCTCGTTGGCGCGCCCCTGCACTAAAGCGGCAGCAACATCCTTCTCCACCGGCGGCAATTCCTTGCGGCTGGCGGCGGTATCTGCAGACTGTGTAATCGATGTGGACATAGTTTTCCTTACCCTTAGTTGTAGCACGTTGGGGCTAAGAGAAATGTGACAGTTCTGTGAAATTTACAGGTGTCAGGCCATGCGAATGGCTCGCAAACAGCTCATTATTAACGTTAAATTAATATTTGCCAGCTACGCTATTGGAAGTGATTGGCTGTCCTATTTGGACGTGCTAAAATTAGCTGCTTACTAACCAAACCATGTAAACTCCGTATGAGCGACACTACCACCCCAACACCAGATTCAGCAGTGGTTGACGCGAAAGCCATGCGAGAGAAAATCACACGTGAGATTGATACGTATAAGAAACCGCTGGAAGACAAGGCTATCGGTGGAATGGTTAGTGCTGGTTTAAAAGCCTATTTGGGCGGCGCAAGCGCAGCGGAACTAGCCAACGGCATTGGAGAATCAGCTGTACCTTTGGCAGGCGCCGCCGCCTTAGGAAAGCTGGAGAAGCGACTGCATAGGATAACGGATAAAACCATCAATGCATCGATGACCGACGAGCAGCGGCGCCAGCTTGCCATTAAAGACGGCCTGAACAAAGCCGAAGCATTAGCAAAGCCCAGCTTCGGGATATCTGAATGTTTGGACGCAGCAAAAGTTCTCAATTCCAGTGGCGTCAATGGCGAGATTTGCGGAGGCATCGGCGTCGGAGGCGACATCCTGCCCGATTTCAAAAAACGCGGTGCTGGCCTCTCTATTAAGCTGAGATTCTAAGAAGAAATCGTGACAAATTGCCCCTGCTTACGCTACAAAGCGCGTGAAGTAGGGAGAATTCATGACTAAACCACGTATTTTATCGGGCGTGCAACCCACGGGTAACCTGCATTTGGGCAATTACCTCGGCGCTATTCGTAACTGGGTGGGCTTGCAGGATAGCCACGAATGCCTGTTCATGCTGGCGGATTTGCACGCCATCACTGTGCCACAAAACCCTGCCGACCTCACCCGCAACACGCGCGAAACCGCCGCCGCCTACATCGCCTGCGGTATCGACCCGAAAAAATCCGCCATCTTCCCCCAATCCGCCGTTACCATGCACAGCGAATTGGCGTGGATACTCAACTGCCACACGCCGTTGGGGTGGCTCAACCGCATGACGCAGTTTAAGGAGAAGGCCAGCATATTAGAGGCGCCAGAAGCACACAAAATGCTTGAAGATAAAAGCAACAGTACTTTGGATGCTTTAACTGAGACAGGCCGCCAATTGAATGAATTTTGCGCTTTAACTCCAGATTTAAAAGGTTCTGCCGCGGGAACAGAAATGCTCGCCAAGCTAAGTAAAGTTGTAGGCCTTTTGCAAAAAGAGTTTCTTCTTGATCAAACAAACAAAAAAAATCTCTCTAAAGAAATAAGCAAGCGCACGGATGCTGCCCAACTCGGCCTCTACGCCTACCCCGTCCTCATGGCCGCAGATATACTGGGTTACCACGCGACACATGTGCCCGTGGGTGAGGACCAAAAACAGCATCTCGAACTGGCGCGCGACATTGCAGGCGCGTTCAACCGCGCCTATGGCACGGAGTTCTTCCCCCTGCCCGAACCGCTAATTATAGGCGCAGCCACGAGGGTGATGAGCCTGAAGGATGGCACGAAGAAAATGAGCAAATCCGACCCGTCGGATCTCTCGCGCATCACGCTGACGGATGATGCGGATGCGATTGCCAAAAAAATCCGCAAGGCGCAGGCTGATTCCATCGAAGGTATTACCTATGATGAAAAAAATCGCCCTGCTGTCGCGAACCTGCTGACCATTTTCGCCGCACTATCGGACAGCACACCCGAAGCCATCGCCAGCGAATATGCCAGCGCACAAAACTCCACCTTCAAGAACGCACTGGCCGACCTTGCGGTTGAGAAGCTAAGCCCCATCACCACCCGCATGCGCGATTTAATGGACGACCATTCAACTTTGGATAAGCTGCTGAAAGATGGCGCCAACCGCGCCCGTGAAATTGCGACACCTATCTTTGAAGAAACCCAAAAAATGGTGGGCTTTTTGAAGGTGTAAACCAATAGCGACACCGAAAGATTGCTGCGGCGCAACGTCATGACGATAAAAAATCCGAAACCATTAGCCTACTAACCAACCTCTTGGTAAACTGAAGCTATGATTGGTGCCCTGTTCAAAATAATTTTTCTGCCGTTCATGTTGGTGGGCATGCTGTTTGGCTTATTGGGCATCTCCACCCGCATCTTGCTGATACCTCTTAAAATATTCGCACGGCACACCGTGGCGTGTATTGTGATTGCAGGCATCGTCATTCTCTATTTCGCCATGAAGAACGACCCACGCCCACTGAACGAGCTAAAGCCCGCGCCAGCTGAAAGCCGCACACGTGGCCAGAAAGGTGCCCCCCCCGTTATCGAGCTTGTCAGCAAATACGAGAATGGTGACAGCACCTTTTCGACGGATCTCTATGCCAACATGACGGAAATCGAGCGCAAGCAATACAGCCAAGTTTTTTATGCCGTCATGCGTGGCATCCCCGATGGGCAGGAACATATTTGGAATTTCTATAACATTCACGGTACGCTGAGACCTAGCAGGACATTCCGCACCAAAAGCGGGCTTGTGTGCCGTGACTTTACCGAGGTGCTGAAGGTGCACAAGATTCAGCAAAACCTCAGCGGCATTGCTTGTGATAATGGTGGTGGCGCATGGTGCAAGCTGAAGCCCAATGCCACCCCCGCCTGCGGCCTTGGTTATAATCCGGGGTTTGTTGAGGGTATTGGCAATTCTATCAAACGGCTCTTTTAGATTCTCCCCGTTATCGTAGTTCTAAACCATCGATCTTGGGCGCATAATTTTTGCCGCTTCAGAAATTGTTTTGATGGGTATTTTGGCGTTGGTTACCAATGATAGCGCCCTTTCTAGTTGCTCGGGCGTACAACCATAGGGGCTTGGGTTAGTCGAAACATCGTGTGTGAGAAAGACTATCCAACCATTATTCTCTAGCGCCTCGGCAATACTATCCTCGAGGCTGTACTCATCAAGACGGTATTGCTCGAGTGGAAGCACCCGCAGCATGGAAAAATCGACTTCTCGTGCGTTAACGCCTAGCTGCACGCCACGGCATATATCAAAGCGCCTACCAACCACACGCTTTGAGAAATAGGAGGCATCACCAAACGGATAACCAAAACTGGTTGTTCTAAAATCTATACCTAACCGCGATTGGAGAAATTGTTCATTGTGTGCGCAATTATCCGAAACATCACGCGCGCTCAACCCACAGTGAGATGTGTGAAGATATCCATGGCAGCCTATTTCGTGGCCAGAACTAAGGAGATGACGAAGCTGTGCTGACTCGCAGTATTTGACCGAACCTAGGGTTTGATCCACATGTTCGCCTGAGACATAGTAGGTTGCTTTTGCTCCGTAATTATCAAGAATACGAAGCCCCTGCTCCACTGCCGATGCGGGAAAGTCATCGAATGTAAAGCTTGCTATGGCATGGGGCGCGTCAATTAAGAATACAGATGACCTATCCAGCTCAGCACTACGATTGGCAAGGCGACGAAATATCGATCGCCGATCCATTAATCACCTGCCAACTTATCGATTGCCGCCATCGCATCATCATGAAAATGTCGCGCACGCTCGCGCATATCCTGCGCGATGGTTTTGTGCTGGTTAGCCTCGCGCCAATAGGGCTCAATGGCCGGGTGCTCGTTGCCCAATGCCGCCGCAAGCGCACCAAACCCCTTCAGTGTTTGCTCGACTGCGCGCGTTTCAGTCATGGCGTGGTCATACACCCGTTTGGCTTTCAGTGCACGCTCCAGCGTTTCGGCGGTGACCGCATCGAGCGGCTTCATAACGCCCGTATACTTATGCACCACTTTGGCGTGGCGCACCGCGAACCCATCATATTCCAACTCCGCCACCACTTCGTGGCCGCGCGGGGTGGTCAGTAGAACGGTATCGTGCGTCGAATTAGGCATAGACTCCTCAAACTATAAGGCAATCTAGCATAGGCTTAATTAACAACAGGTTAAAAGTAGGTAAAATGTTAGCCAACGCCGCGTCAGGCACTTGAGTTTAACGTACTGCGCCGCTAAGGTCGCCCGCATCAAGCAACGGAGAATCCTATGATAGTCGAAAATGGCGGAATTTATATCGGTAACGGCGATGCGCCCATTCACCTGTTACTGAAATATGCCAACCGCCACGGCCTCATTGCGGGTGCTACAGGAACGGGAAAAACCATCACCTTGCAAGGCTTGGCCGAAGGGTTCTCCGCCGCGGGTGTCCCCGTCTTCATTGCCGATGTGAAGGGCGACCTTTCGGGCCTTGCGGCGGCGGGTGCGGACAAAGCGCCGCTGGTCGAGCGTGCGAAACAGCTGGGCTTCCCCCTAAATTACACCGCCTGCCCCACCATTTTTTGGGATGTGTTCGGCAAAGCGGGGCACCCACTTCGCACCACCATTTCCGAGATGGGCCCGTTGATGCTGTCGCGCCTACTCGACCTTAACGACACACAAGAAGGTGTGCTCACCATTGCCTTCCGTGTGGCCGATGACGAGGGACTACTACTGCTTGACCTAGACGATCTGCGCGCCATGCTGACGCATGTTAGCGAACATGCAGCCGCAATTTCGGCCCAATACGGCAACATCACCCCTGCATCCGTCGCAGCCATCCAGCGCTCGCTAATGACCCTTGAATCGCAAGGTGGAAAGAACCTGCTGGGCGAGCCTGCACTCTCCATCGTCGACCTGATTAAAACAGCTCCAAACGGTACCGGCGCAGTGAACATCCTCGCGGCCGACACATTGATGCAATCGCCGAAACTTTACTCGACGCTGTTGCTATGGCTGCTTTCGGAATTGTTCGAAACCATGCCCGAGGCAGGTGATTTGGATAAGCCCAAGCTCGTATTCTTCTTCGATGAAGCGCATTTGCTGTTCAACGATGCGCCCAAAGCGTTGGTCGAAAAAATCGAGCAACTAGTGCGCCTCATTCGCTCAAAGGGGGTGGGCGTCTATTTCATCACCCAGAACCCCGCAGATATTCCCGATACGGTACTTGGGCAATTAAGCAACCGCGTGCAGCACGCCTTGCGTGCTTACACACCAAAAGATCAAAAAGGCGTGAAAGCTGCGGCTGAAACTTTCCGCGTGAACCCAAAATTCAAAACCGCCGATGCCATTATGGAGCTAGCGGTAGGCGAAGCACTGGTTTCTGTGCTCGATACCAAAGGCGTGCCGACCATGGTCGAACGCGCATTCATTCGTCCCCCACTATCACGCGTTGGGCCCGTCACACCTGCGGAGCGCGCGCAAGCCGTGGCTCAAAGCCCGTTAGCTGGCGTATATGAAGCCGCGATGAACCGCGAATCCGCCTATGAACGCTTACGTGGACAGGTGCAAGCATCCGCCGCACAAGCCCAAAACTCGGGCAGCATTTGGGGAACCGTGGCACAAGCGGCGGGCATACCCATGCCCCAAGCGCAAGCTGCTTCAGTAGGCGGTGGACGCGCCGACTATATGCGTGCAGCACCCAAGAAAGTTGGTCGTCAGCCCGATTCTGCCCTCGAAATTGTCGGCAAGAGCATTCTACGCACCGCAGGCAGTAGCGTCGGTCGCCAAATTGCACGGGGCTTACTGGGTGCCATTCTCAAATAACCAGCCCCCACATTGCAACCTTTGGGTTACAGTGCGTAGGATTCCATCTACCACCTTACGTTGAATGTATGCTGTGCATTGACACCCGATAGCAGCACTTTCAGCATAGCCACATGACAAAGACCGCAGAGTTTTTTGGCTCCCCCCAGCGTCGCCTTAGGCGCCACTCGCCTCATTACGACGCCTTCATGATAGCCTTGCTTATCTTGTTGGTGTTCATACCAAGCATTTTTGCAGTGACGATGAGTGCGCGCGACGAACTTTATAACCGTATTCTGCACGAAATTTCTTCATACGCATCGACAGCAGCACAAATAACCGATGGTGATGCGCTTGCTACCCTCACCGACCCTTCGCAAAAGAGTTCGCCCGAGTACCAGAAGATCCAAAATCTCTATAGTAAAATCCTGCGAGCTAACCACGAACTGAGCTACCTCTACGCCCTCCGCAAAGACGGCGACAAAATACGCTTCATTATCGACACTCCGCTAGAACACAGCTCCAAATCGAAGGAGGAGCAGCACGTCGCCGACATCATGGAGGATTATCCTGAATTTGCGCCTGCTGTTACCAAAGCATTCTGGACTGAACGTGTGCAAATAGAAATGACCCCCTACACCGATAAATGGGGCACGTTCATCAGTGCCTACGCCCCCGTTTTTGACAGTCAGAAGCGCATTGTCGCTGTAGTGGGCGCAGATATGCAAGTCGACGGCTTCACATCCATGATGGATAAAATTTGGCTGATCCTCATACTGGGGGTCTTACTCACCATTGCCATTTCTGCTTTGGTTTACTGGTTGGTTTATGTGCGGCAACGCCGCATCGTGGAAGAAGATGCCGTGATGCAGCGCATGAACTCGGATCTTACTATCGCTAAAGAAAAGGCCGAAGCCGCAACACAGGCGAAAAGCCAATTCTTAGCCAATATGAGCCACGAAATACGCACCCCAATGAATGGTGTGCTGGGTATGGCGCACTTGCTACTTGACACAAACCCCTCGCCTCAACAGCTGCAATACATCAAGACCATCGACCATTCAGCGCGCAATCTGCTGCTGATTATCAACGACATTCTCGATCTTTCTAAAATCGAAGCCAACCAGCTTCGCATCGAGCAATTATGCTTCGATCTGCGCAATTCCTTCAACCAGACTGTACAATTATTCACCACCCTTGCTTCGGACAAAGCGGTGGATTTATCGACCACGATCGACGAGGCATTACCGAAACATGTCACCAGCGACCCTGTACGCTTCAGCCAAATTTTGGCCAACTTAATTGGCAATGCCGTCAAGTTTACGGAGCGTGGCTATATACGCGTAGCGCTGACATGGGATGGCGATAAGAATATTACCACCTGCACCATTAAAGATAGTGGCATTGGTATTGCGAAAGAAAAACAAGCCCAAATGTTCGAGAACTTCACCCAAGGCGATGCAAGTATCACCCGTCGCTATGGCGGCACTGGCCTTGGCCTTGCCATCATCAAACGTTTGGTGCTGCTCATGGGTGGCGAGATTGGCTTCACCAGTGTCGAAGGGGCGGGTTCCACTTTTTGGTTCAGCCTTCCTATGGCAAGCTGCGAAAGCCCCACTGGCGACACATTGGGCACGCACGAGCCAAGCAACATCAACCGTATGCACGCCTCGGATGCCAGAATTCTGGTGGTCGAAGATCACCCCGTCAACCAGCTACTGGTCAATAAACTTCTGCTCAAGTTTGGCTTCTGCAATATCGACATAACCGAAAATGGCGAGGAAGGCCTAGCGGCAATGAAAGAGAATCACTACGATATGATTTTCATGGATTGCCAAATGCCCATCATGGATGGCTACGAAGCCACCCGCCGCATCCGCGCGATGGAGCAGCAGAACCCATCGGCCTCGCGCAACTTTATTGTCGCCATGACAGCCAACGCCATGCAGCATGATGTCGACGCGTGCATGGCGGCGGGCATGGATGAATATTTCAGCAAGCCTGTTGAGCCACTCAAGCTTGAACATTTCCTCAGCCGTTGGTTTATTTCTAGCGCGCAAACCCAGATTCTGGAATCGAACGACACCACTTCGCAAGTGCCTATCGATAAATCGCAGCTGCTACAAATTTCCGATACGATTGATGATTTACGCCACATTCTCGACCTATTCTTTACGCTCGGCGAAGAAAAAATTTCTGATATGCGGATCCATCGCCGCTTAGAAGAACAGAAGGAATGGGCCAGCGCCGCGCATTATCTCAAAGGCTCCGCTGCATCGCTGGGCATGAACGCCCTAAGCGCCCGCTGCCAAGAGGCAGAACAACGCAAATCTGTGGGCTACGAGGAAAAACTTGCGCTCGTGGATGCCATTCAAATCGAATATGACCGCGCCCGCGCCTATGCGACCCACCTACTAAGCGAGCTATAGAGCGGCTTAGTTACGGCGCACGCCAAGACCAATGATATCGGCCAGAAACGATCCAAACACCGTTTGGATGCCCACCACCAATATCACCGCCGAGGGGACAATTTTACGCATGGTAATTTCGTAATCCAGATTACCAAAATCGCTCTGCTGCCAATATTCGAAGCTATCAAAAATGCCCCATGCACCAACCACAGCAAGCAGAATGCCTAAAATCAGCAATCGTTCGAGCGTAAATAGCTGCATGGCCGATTGCATCATTTTCGCAGGCGGCAACAGCCCATGAATCACGCTCGAATGTTTCGATAACACCGAGAACAGAAGAATATTGAAGCCCAATATGACTGCAAAACCACTCAGCACAAAGGTATGGATGCCAAAGGTAACATCGCCCACGGTTTGCGCGCTTGGGAAAAGCCAAAGCATCCCCGCAATACCTGCGAAAAAAACCAGCGCCCCAGGGTAAAGGAACAGCCAGCGCGGGCTATACATCAGCAAAAAGCGCAAATGACGCCAACCATCGCGCCATGTCCGCAAATGCGGCGGGCGGCTGCGGCCATCCTTGTCAAGCGTGGTCGGAATCTCGGTAATTTTGAGCTTATTTAGCGAGGCCTTCACCACCATTTCTGAGGCGAATTCCATGCCCGTGGTGCGTAGGCCCAGCGCTAAAATGGAATCCCGCGAGAACCCACGCAGACCGCAGTGAAAATCACGCGCAGGGCATTTAAAGAACAGCCGCCCAATGAAGGTGAGCACAGGATTACCCAAATAGCGGTGCAAAAAGGGCATGGCGCCATCGCCAATACCGCCAAGGAAACGATTGCCCATCACCAAATCGTAGCCCTCGCGCAGCTTGGCCACGAACAAATCGAGCTTCGAGAAATCGTAGCTATCATCAGAATCACCCATGATAACGTAGCGCCCATACGCAGCCTGAATCCCCGCCCCCAGCGCTGCACCATAGCCGCGCACGGGCACATCCACCACGCGCGAGCCAAGGCGCTGGGCAATCGCTTGCGAGCCATCGGTGCTGCCATTATCGGCAATCACCACCTCGCCCGCAATCCCTGATTCCGCCAAATAGCGCGTGGCCTTCACAATGCAACGCTCCAGCGTTTCGGCCTCATTCAGGCACGGCATAAGAATAGTAAGTTCGAGTGAATTAGCGCCAGACGCCATGTTAACCTCGGTTATTGGGGTTCAGTAATCGTGGTATTAATGCTTAACTTTACCACGATAGCAAGGCAAATAGCCCAACACATGCACATGCTGCTTGCTTCGCGCGACCGCACGCATATTCTATCGGCATGCTCATTTATCTGCGGTTGTCATGAAAAAACCCCTCCCCGAATTTGTACGCTTCTGCATCGTTGGCGGGTTCCTTTTCGTGATTGATGCAACCTTGGTCGAGATTATCGTGCATCAAGGCATATCGCCTTTTGTGGCACGACTTATCTCGCTCAGCATCGGCATGCAGATCGCCTATGTGGCGCATGGCATCTTTACCTTCCGCAACCATATTGGCTTTAATAAACGTTCGTGGCTCAGCTTCCAAAGCACCAATATTATGGGCGCGTGCATCAATTATGGTGTGTTCACCATTGTGCTTTCGCTAATGGGCGAAGAGCACGGCATGATTTCGCGTGTCAGCGCCATTGTGGTGGGCACAGGCGTTGCGCTGTTCTTCAATTACGGAATGAACCGCTATTTTGTTTTCAAGCGCAAGGCATAGTGCATGGCATCTCTCCTCAAGCGCATTCCCATTCCACTCGCGGCGCTGTTGATTATTCCACTCGCGCACCTCATCTACGTGCTTTCGCAGTGGCACCATATCCCGCTCTATGAGGGTAAACCCATCGGCCAGACTGACCCCGACACGTGGCTACGCCTAACGCTGGTGCGCGAATGGTTGGTAGGCGGCGACTGGTTTAACCACCTTGTGCCCAACAGCAACGCCCCCATGCAGGCCGCTGCCAGCCCGTGGACACGCCCCGTGGATATGGTGCTCGCGTTTTTTGTCAGCCTGCAACCCGAGAATGTCGATATTAGCGTGCGCCTCATGCGCGCATCGCTACTACTGCCATGGGTGTGGGTGGCGTTGCTCATCGCGGGCATCCACCGCATCATTCGCTTCACCCTGCCCTTGCCCTCGGCCTATGTGATGGCGACGGCACTTATTCTCACCACGCCCTCGTTGCTCAACTATTTCGGCCTAGGCAATGCTGACCACCACGCACCACTGGCGGTGCTTTTTATCTGGTCGATGGGGGGCATTTTAGCGCCCACCCACCCCCGCAGGCTGATGATAGTTTCAGGTATCCTGCTCGGCTTACAGCTCTGGATCAGCGTCGAGACTTTCATTCTCATCGGCATTGTCTATCTCTGGTTTGGCTTACAATGGCTGCGGGGCGATGTACAAAAAGCGCAATCGCTGGCATGGCTCGCCACCGCAACGGCCATTACAAGTATCGTCGCACTTATCGTCGAGGTGCCACTTAGCGCGTGGTTTACGCCCGTCTATGACAGCATCAGCGTTGTGTACGTGTATAGCCTTGTAGTGGCGGCGCTGTTTACATGGTGGCTACGTGTGTTTTCGCTGTCAACCCTTCATGGCCGTTGGGTTGCTGGCTTTCTTGGTGGCGCATTGCTTGTCGCGGCCATTGGAGCGCTTTACCCCCATTTGCCCGAGGGGCCACTCTATGGTGTCGCCCCATTCATCATCAGCGATTTTTTGCCGCGCATCAGCGAAGCAAAATCCATTCTCCACATTTCACCCGCTACACTTCTTGTCTGCAGTTACCTGCCACTGTTTGCCATCATCGCATCGCTTGCTATGCGTCGACAGTCAAAGGGCGCCATCTACAGCCGCGCGCAGTGCGAACAACTCATCTTTTTCCTCGGTGCCACATTGCTGCTCTATTACACGCAACAACGCTGGAGCTATTATGTGCTGCCGCTTAGCATTGCCTGCATTGCCCCGTTGCTTGGCACCTTGCTGACGCCTGAACACCCACGTGTGGCACAGATATGGCCAGCAAATGCGCTAGTGGGACTTAGCCCCAACGGGCAAATGAAGCGCCGCTTACCCGTGATGTTGGCTGTGTTTGCGTTGCCACTACTCACCGTATTTGCCGCAGATTTATCACTCTTTCAAACTAAGCCGAAAGAGGAGCGCGCCCTCGCCGAACAGCGCAATGGCTGCTATAACGCCGCGCGCCAGCTCATCCGCAGTGGCGAGCTCAACCGCGTACTGCCCAAGCCCCTCACCCTTTGGGCGCCGACCGATTTGGGCACCGAAATTTTATTTTTTAGCCCACATCGCATCATCGCCAGCAACTATCACCGCGAGGGGTTGGCCATCAAATATATGTGGGATACCAATAAAATCACCAGCCCCGCTGCCTTGCGCGCACACCTTGCCGCGCGCAACGTAGATGCCATGCTAATATGCCCGATGGTTGAGTTTCCTGAGGGCGGCCTAGTGCAATCCTATGCAATGGGCACAAAATTACCTGCATGGCTTGTGCCCGTTTCCTATCAGCTACCCGCCACAGTGGTGGAACGAGGCAATACAGATGAAGATGACGCACCACCCATCAAGCCATTACTAGTAAAAGTTAAATCTCGTTAATGTAATTACTGTGTCACACTGCGATGATTTCTATTTATATGCTGTGTAACGATACAAATTACATTGAACTTATTATCGCTCGCGTTAAAGTAGATTTGTAGACGGTTGTAAAAACCGCATCCATTACACCTTCCATCTTCGCACAGGATCAAACTCATGAAAAATCCCCTGACACAGCTTTCCATACGCAATCGCCTCCTGATTATCATGGCGGTATTTCTTCTACCGATTCTGATTTTGGCCTATGAGTTGAATACGCGTCTGGAGGAGTCTATTGCTTTCTCCACGAATGAGCAGCATGGCGCGAAAATGACTGCGCCGCTGCAGAAACTGCTGAACCTGTTTGCTGATTACCAAATGCCGTCGCTACAAAAAGCCAACGGTGATAATTCCGTGGATGGCGATATTGCAGCTGTCGCTGGTGATATTGATCAATACCTTGCCAAGCTTGTAACTCTGGATGAAGAGTTAGGCGCTGAGTTAGATATGACGCCAGAAGGCTTCAAAAAGCATGGCCAATCTGAAACCCTGACCGTGGCCAACCTGAAACAGAAGTGGGAAGCAGCCAAGACCGCTCCCTTCTCGCGCGATGCCTTTCAGGCGATCATGGCCGATGTAACCACCATGATTAAACATGTGGGCAATGCTTCGGGCCTTATTTTGGATGGCGATCTTGATACCTATTACATTATTGATGCCAGCTTTAACGCCTTCCCCGCCACCACCAACACACTCACCAAACTACAAATCGATGGCTATGAGGCCCTGCATAAAGGCGCGGGCAAGGCTGAGGGTGAGGACGCAATCCACGTAGGCAATATTGCCGATGAACTTGAGCATAATTTTGTGCCACATATTCACGATAGCATTACCACTGCACTGCACGAGGATGCAAATTTCCACGAGGCGAATGCTAATTTTCAAGCCGACATCAGTAAAAAACTGGCCGATTACGATGCTTTAAGCAAAGAAATCATCGCTACCGTTCGTAAACTAGAATCGGGTGCGGAAGTGAATGCGAATGAGTATGTTGAAATCGTTGATAAGCAGCACAACGCCACTAGCACATTTGCGCGAGCAACACTGGCATCACTTGATTCGATGATTGAAACCCGCCTCGCTGATTTGCGTTCCTCGCGCAACAGAGTGATGGGGCTCTCGATTGGTATTGTTTGTCTCGCCTTTTTATTGTCGTTAGTTATCTCCAATTCCATCTCGTCTCCACTCAAGAAAATGACAGAAACGATGAAAAAACTTTCCGATGGCGATACATCGGTAGAGATTCCATCAACCAACGATGGCAGCGAAGTTGGAGCGATTGCTAAAAGCGTGCTCGTGTTTAAGGACAACATGATTCAGACCGACAAACTGCGGGCAGAACAAGAGCAACTTAAAGTTCGTGCTGAAGCCGAGAAGCGTCAAACCATGAACGCGATGGCCGATGGGTTTGAATCCAGCGTGAAGTCGGTAGTAACGGAAGTTTCCGCATCAGCTACCCAAATGCAGGGCAATGCCGAGCGCCTTAGCACCTTGGCGGGTGAAACCAAGTCCAACTCCGCCATCGTCTCATCGTCCGCTACCACGGCCGCCCAAACAGCGACCCAAGTGGCAGCCGCAGCAGAAGAGCTAACCGCCGCGATTGGCGAAATTAGCGCTCAGGTACAAAAATCGAGCACGGTCGCCAACCAAGCTAGTTCACAGGCGGAAAGCATCAACCAGTCGATGCATCTGCTGGTCGAAAAATCGAACCGCGTGGGCGAGGTGATTCAGTTCATCACCAATATCGCTAGCCAGATCAACCTGCTGGCGCTCAACGCCACCATCGAATCCGCCCGTGCGGGCGAGGCTGGTCGTGGATTTGCGGTAGTTGCTTCCGAGGTCAAAAACCTTGCGAACCAAACCGCAAAAGCGACGGAAGAAATCGTCCAACAGGTACAATCCATGCAGGAAGCAACGCAGGGTGCTGTGCAGTCGGTGGGCGAAATCATTTCCATCATCAACGAAATCAGCCAAAGCACAGCCGGTGTCGCCGCTGCGGTGGAGGAGCAAAGCGCCGCCACGAACGAAATTTCACGTAACATTGCCCACACGGCACAGGGCACCAGCGAAATTTCGCGTAGCATTACGGCGGTGGAGCAAGGAGCGGAGGAGACTGGCTCGTCTTCGCGCCAAGTTCTGGATTCTGCTAAAATGCTTACCACGCAAGCTGCCACCCTCAGCCAGAAGGTGGATGAGTTCTTGCGTACCGTTCGCGCTAGCTAACCACTCGCGAGCTGCTATCACACAACCCCGTCGCCCTTTTATGGTCGACGGGGTTTTTTATTTACCACAGCCGTTGACCGCCACCCCCGCCCACGGTAAACGGTGGGTCACATAAATTATACCCGTGAGGAACCGATGCCCATTATCCAGATCCACATGCTTGAAGGCCGCGATATCGAAAAAAAGCGCCTACTTGCCAAACGCATCACCGAAACCGTGCAGGAAGTGCTTGGCTCACCGCCGCATAAAATCCGCGTGATTCTCTCGGATATGCCACACGACAGCTACTCCGTAGCGGGTGTTCTCTATTGCGATGAGGATAAAACCTAGCATGGCCAATCCCACCCCGCTTTTACCTTCGGGTTTAATGGATGTACTGCCACCCCTCGCGGCGGCGGAGTTTCGGCTCGTTCACCATTTCCTTAAAACCTTCATGGCGTTTGGCTACCAGCCTGTTATTCCGCCGCTGGCGGAATATGCGACGACCATGCTGGCGGGCCAAGGCGAAGCGACCAGCCACCATGTCTTTAAAATGCCGGATCCATTGGCGCCCGAAACGCTGGCTATGCGCGCCGATATTACGGGTCAGGTGGCGCGAATTGCCACCAGCGCACTATCCGAAATGCCACGCCCATTGCGCCTGTGCTATGCGGGCTACACGCTACGCACAGCGCCTGAGGCACTCAAAACCCGCCGCCAACACACGCAAGTGGGCATCGAACGCTTTGGCGATATGCGCGCTGAGTCAGTCGCGGAAGTGCTGGCCATTTCTGCCCATGCGCTCGAAACTAATGGGGTGGATGGCCTAAC
>CAUJIC010000009.1 GCA_963205305.1 Pseudomonadota bacterium
GAACGTGGAGAGATTCTCGAGCACCCGGCCTGTGCCGATGGCAACGCAGCTGAGTGCATCTTCGGCGACGAATACGGGCAAGCCTGTGGCGTGGCTGACGACTAAATCAAGGTGCATGAGTAGCGACCCGCCACCGCTCATCACGATGCCTTTATCGACAATGTCCGACGAGAGTTCAGGCGGGGTGGATTCGAGCGCGACTTTCACCGCCTCGATGATTTGGTGCACGGGTTCCGATAGTGCCTCGGCAATTTGTGCTTCGCTCAGGATGATTTCTTTCGGCACGCCATTCAGTAAATCGCGACCTTTGATTTCCATCAGACGCCCATGGCCATCCGCAGGCGGGCAAGCGGCGCCGATCTCTTTTTTGATGCGCTCGGCCGTAGTTTCGCCAATCAGCAAGTTGTGATAGCGGCGGATATAGTTGATGATGGCTTCATCCATGCGGTCGCCACCCACGCGGGCAGAGCGGGCATAAACAATGCCTGAAAGCGAAAGTACCGCTACCTCGGTGGTGCCACCGCCGATATCGACAATCATGGAGCCCGTAGGTTCGCTAACGGGCAAGCCCGCACCAATCGCAGCTGCCACTGGTTCCTCGATGAGGTACACATCGCGTGCGCCTGCATTCTCGGCGGATTGCTGGATGGCGCGGCGCTCAACTGGTGTCGACCCCGCAGGCACGCAGATGACAATGAGCGGGCCCGTGAAACTTTTGCGGTTGTGCACGCGGTGGATGAAGTATTTGATCATCTCCTCCGCCGCTCTAAAATCCGCAATCACGCCGTCTTTCAGGGGGCGAATGGCCTCAATTTTTTCAGGCGTGCGGCCGAGCATCATTTTCGCTTCGTTACCGAATGCGTAGGGCACTTTCACCCCGCGCTCTTCGCGCAGCGCCACCACGGAAGGCTCGTTCAGCACCACCCCGCGACCCTTCACATAGACCAGCGTGTTGGCGGTTCCAAGGTCGATTGCCATGTCTTCCGACATCATGCCAAAGAGTTTACCCAGTCCAAACATGCGTGTGTTCCAGTAATAAAGGTGAGATGGGCTCACTCTAATCAGCCTTGGAGGCGTGGCAAGGGAAATTCATGAAATTATCGGCGTTGTTATCAACGCTGGTTACGCGAGTAACTCTTCAATCACGCGATTGAGCACGAGCATGCCGCGCGGTGTGGCACAAAGCCGCGATGGATTGGCTTCGAGCATGCCTTGCGCCACGAGTCGTTCCACCCGACCATCCACCCAGAGGTTGGTGAGGTAACTCGCAGTATCCGCGCGCATGGTTGCGAGGTTAACTCCTTCACGCAATCGCAAACCCATGAGGATGGTTTCTTCGGCGCGTTCCGTGGTGGTGAGGATCAGTTCTTCCTCCACCCCGTGGCCGAACTGCTCGGTGGCATGCAGCCAATTCTCGGGCGATTTTTGGGTGCGGGTGGCGAGGCGGTTGCCCGACACATCCACCCGCCCATGCGCGCCTGGGCCAATGCCGAAATACGAATCGCTGCGCCAATAGGAAAGATTATGGCGGCTCTCGTTTCCTGCGCTCGCATGGTTCGATATTTCATAGGCGGGCAAGCCCGCCGATTCCATGATGGATTGGGTGAGCTGATACAGCTCGGCGGCAAGTGAATCCTCGGGCAGTTGGAAGGATTTCCCCACATGATAAGCATGGTGGAAGGCGGTGTTTTCCTCGATGGTGAGTTGGTAGAGTGAAAGATGGCCTTTGGCATAGTTCAGTGCTTCCCTTAATTCGCCCTCCCACGCGGCGGGAGTTTGGTTGGGCAGCGCATAGATGAGGTCGAACGAATAGCGATCGAAGGTTCTGGCTGCTAAGGCTACCGCTTCTAACGCCTCACTCGCTGAGTGCTCGCGGCCGAGGAATTTTAGGGATTCGGGCTTGAGGGATTGCACGCCGAGCGACACGCGGTTGACCCCTGCGGTTTTGAGTGCAGCAAATTTCGCCGCTTCGACAGAAGTAGGGTTGGCTTCAAGCGTTATTTCACACGCCGCATCTAAACCCCAAAGGCGGTTAGCCGCCTCAATCAACGCCGCAACGGTGGCGGGCTCCATAAGGCTTGGCGTGCCGCCGCCAAAGAAGATGCTGGTGATAGTTTTCTCAGGTGCGCGGGCGTGCCAGTAGCGCATCTCGCGCAGCAAGGCCTCGCGCCACACCGCGTGGTCGACACCCTCTCTCACATGGCTATTAAAATCACAATAAGGACATTTCTTTTTGCAAAACGGCCAATGAATATAGAGGGCGGCGCTGCTGGTCGATTGCGGTGTCGTCGTCGTGCTCAGTCGGTCATGTAGCATCATGTACACTCCCTCCTTGCGCGCGGTGCCTCCTAGCACTCGCCTCAGCATCATCCGCCCTAAGCATATAGCTGCCTTGAGGCGTTGGTTTTTGTGTGCTAGCGTGATCCATAGAAGGAACGAGTTATGGCATTCGACGGGGCAGAGCAAGCAGCGATTGTTGAGCTGATGCATGGCAAATACGGCCAGATTTTGGCGATTGAGGCCGAGTGGGGCATCCGCCTGCACGAGGGGGACATGCGTCCACGGATTGAACATTTTCATGATGCCGTGCGCGCGCTCACCTCGGGCAGCGCTGATATGTATGCAAAAAATAGCCGCCTTTCGGTCGAGAATTTGGCGTATGATATTGGCCAGTTGCGGCTGATTCAGGGCAAGCCTTCGGGGCTGATTAATAAGGCGACGGAAAAATCCGCAGGCAGTGCGTTAGTTAAGAAGGCTGACGCGGGCGCGGCGGCGCCTAAAATGCCACCTGCTTCGGTGCGCGGTCAAATCACCACGCTTTATCGCGATTATACGGTGTTCTTTGCGGCGCTGTTTGCCCAAGCGGCCGACCTGAATTACCAATCGCGCAGCGAGACGATGGACGCCACCATGAGCGATTTGGGTGTGGTGGAACGGGTGGTGAAAGCACTGGTCGCGGGCACTATGACCAACACCAAAGCAGCAGAAGAATTAGCGCATGTGGAGCACGACGATTTGCGTGAGCGCCTACAAGCGCAGTTGAGCAAAAAGACCTTAAGCCCTGCCGAAAAACTGCAGATTCAGGGTATGATGGGGCAGATTGAAAAAGGCCTGCGCGCCGAGCAAAAATCCCTCGACCAATCGCACATGCATTTCGCGACGGGGCAGCTAGCGGTGTATGAGGAAGCGAAAGAAACCATCAAGCGCTTGCAGCAACAGGGGTTGAACCTCGCGGGCAAATTCGTGGAAAATGCGATGAGCCAGAGCAGTGGTAAGGGAAAAACGCGCTAAGCCACCCGATACACTAACACTTTTGCTTTGCCGTAAATACGCTCATCGAGCAATTCGGCGCCTTCGAGTGTGGGTACAGCCATATCGCGCGATTGTTCGGCGACGATGAGGGCGGCGGGGGCTAGCCAACCGCCACGCACCAATGCTGCATAGGCGGGGGCGAGGAGTGGGGTGGCATAAGGGGCATCCATCAGCACGAGGTTGACGGCTTCACGCGCTTGCGGAATTTTTGCAGCATCTGCCTGCACAAAAAACGCAGCATTGTTGGCGCCGCAATGGGTGACATTTTTTTTAGTAAGTTCGATGGAGCGTTTGTCTTGATCGACGAACGTGGCAATGCGCGCGCCGCGCGAGAGTGCTTCGAGCCCCAGCGCCCCTGTACCGCAGCAAATATCGAGCACGTGGCAATCGATGACATTCTCGCCCGCATAACGCCCATGCATGATGAGGTTGAAAATCGCCTCGCGTGCGCGGTCGCTCGTCGGGCGGATGTCGTCGCTATCTGGGGTGAAAAGTTTGCGGCCTTTATATTGCCCAGCAATGATACGCATTGTTCGTTACTCCACACCCAATTTTTTCATGAGCTTCAATACATCTTCGCGCGGCACTTCGGCGACCTCTTCGGATTCTAAATCATCGAGGTGGAAATTGCCATATTGGATGCGGATGAGGCGGCTGACGGGCAGATCGAAATGCTCAAAAATGCGACGTATCTCGCGGTTTTTGCCTTCGCGCAGGGTGAGGGTGAGCCACTGGTTACGCCCCTCTTTCTCGCGTTCGGGCACCACCTCGATGGGCTGGTAATCCACCCCATCGACCCGCACACCGCGTTCGAGTTGTTGGTAGTGCGTTTCCATGGGCGTGCCCCGAATCCGTACGCGGTAGACGCGTTCCTGCGAATTGGCGGGCAGCTCCATCGCACGTGCGAGTGCGCCGCTGGTGGTGAGTAGCAGAAGCCCCTCGCTATCCAAATCCAGCCGCCCGATGGAAATCACGCGCGGCAAATCCCTCGGCAAATGATCGAACACCGTGGCGCGGCCTTGCTCGTCGCGGTGGCTGGTCACCAACCCCGCAGGCTTATGATACACAAACAGCCTAGGGCTGCTTGTTTTTTGTTTGACGCGTTTGCCATCGATGATGATATCGTCGTCAGCACCCACGAGGGTGGCGGGGGTGGTGAGCGTTTCGCCATTCACCATCACGCGGCCATCTTCAATCCAGCGTTCGGCATCGCGGCGGGAGCACAAGCCAGCGGCGGCCATGAATTTTGCGATGCGTTCGGGTTTATCGGACATGCTTATTTATTCCGGCTAGCTTTGAGGCGGCTCTCTTTTTTAAGAGGCCGAGAAACAGGGCAGATTTCTTGCACAAATCCATTCAATGTGTTGATAAGGTTCTCGCTTACCAGCGAGTAATGGATGAATTGCCCGCGTTTTTGCCCAGTGATTAGCCCCGCATTTTCTAAAATACCGAGGTGTTTTGACATGGAAGGCTTGGACATTTCAAAGCGCTCAGCAATCTCGCCAGCTGTCATGCTAGTGGCTGATAAATAAGCCAGAATCTTCCTTCTAGTAGTCGAAGAAAGGGCTTCAAAAATCTTCTCCATAAGTGGCCTCGTAGATTATAGTAATTAGCCTATTGACTAATTAACTAATGATGATATAAGTAGTTTATTAGCTATTTCGTTAAATATACATTTATCATTACTATCATACAAGGAGGAATATCATGTTAGTCGGAACCTACATCATCTATCTCGCAGTCAGTTTGCTTATCACTTTATGGGTGGGTACAAGCCTGCACAAGAATGGCCGTGTTTTTTTAGTTGAGAATTTCCGCGGCAGTGAAGCGCTGGCCGATTCCATCAATCATCTGCTTCTGGTTGGTTTTTACCTTATCAACGCGGGATTCATTACTTTGGCGCTACGCTATGGCGATAAACCAACCACCGCAGAAGCGATGATCGAGTTCCTGAGTACGAAGATTGGCTTGGTCATTCTTGTGCTGGGCATGATGCATTTCTTCAATATTCGTGGGTTGATTAAATTCCGTGACTCTGGCTTCTTCAAGGCATTGACGGGCGTCGAAACCGGTGGAGTGCGAGAAGCAGTATGAATTCGGATATCTGGTTTGTATATGACGGGGAGTGCCCAATCTGCTGCATGGGTGCTTCCCTCTACCGTGTGCGTCAGAATGTCGGCGCGTTTCATGCGGTGGATGCACGCACACAGAAAGACCACCCAGTGATGCACGAAATAAATCAGGCGGGCCTAAGCATTGATGAAGGCATGGTGATTAAATACGAAGGGCAGCTTTATCATGGCAAACGTGCACTTAAATTAATGGCACAGTTGGGTGCCGATGAAGGCTGGATGAATCGCATCAATAATCGGATTTTCCAGTTCGGTCGGATGGGCGATATCTTGTATCCTCTCATGAAGGCAGGGCGCAATATTGCTCTTGCGGTAAAAGGAGTCGGTAAAATACGCAACCTTGATTAAGCAGCAGAGTAGGCGCGTGCAGCCTCGATGAATGCCGCGAAGATTTTATCATCGGCCTTGGTGATCGAAAACTCGGGATGCCACTGCACGCCGAGGCAGAAGGGGTGGGCGGGGTATTCGATGCCTTCGATGACCCCATCGCCCGCGCGGGCGTTGATGATGACGCCTTCGGGCACTTTGGCGACGGCTTGGTGGTGCGCGGAATTGACCGCCATGGTGGCGGCGCCGACGATTTTATAAAGTAAGGTGTTCGCAATTACGGCCACCTCGTGCCCTGCTTCGTGGCGTGGGTTGGGCTGTTCGTGCGCGAGGGGGTTTTTGATACTATCGGGAATGTGCTGAATGAGCGTGCCGCCGAGGATGACATTGAGCAGCTGCTGCCCACCGCAAATGCCAAGGATGGGCATGTTGCGCTTGATGGCGCCTTCGGTTATCGCCCATTCGAACTGGCTGCGGCGCGGCTTGGTCAATACTTTATCGCTCGCGGTTTTTTCGCCATACATTTCGGGCGGTACATCGAAATTGCCACCCGTGATGATGAGCCCATGAAGTGTATCGAGATAGGTATCAACCATCGCCACTTCATGCGGCAGGGCAACGGGCGCGCCGCCATGCTTGGCAACCGAGTGGGTGTAGTTGTCGCGCAGCGCATACCATGGGTATTTGCTGTAGGCAGTGGGGCTGCCTTCTTCGTAATCGAGGGTAAACCCTATAATCGGTTTCATTCTTTTGAACGCCTGCGTTGTCGTTGGTCGTGCTCGAAACTCACGTAGCGCTGCTACGCTCAAGTTTCTGTGCTGCCCAACTCCTAGCATTCATCTCAAAAGAAGGAAACCCTAGAGTGTGCATGCAGGCGCACACTAACTAAAAAAGCAAAGCAGCCACACCCCGTAAAAAAATGAAGAATAACTGCCGCAACGCGGCCTTTTTGTGGTAGGGTTGAAAAAAATCGTTACTGTTTAGGGCGAATCACTCACACGCAGGTATGCATGTCACTTTCTTCCTTACTCGGTGTTATTTTTGGTCTGATATTGGTAGTAGGTGCGATTGCACTCGCGACCAGCAACCCGCTTATTTACCTTGATTGGCACGCGTTTTTGATTGTGTTTGGTGGCTCCATCGCCGCTGCGTTCATGGGGTACCACAGCAAGGATGTGTTCACTGCATTCAAAGCGATTGGTTGGATGCTGAAAAAGCCAAAATCCACTCGCGAGGGGCTGAACACCGAAATTATGCGGCTCGTGAAATGGAGCTATCTGGTGCAGCAAAAGGGGCTGCCCGCGCTCGAGAACGAAATTAAAACCGTGTCGGTGAAAGACCCCATTGTGCGCTATTGTATGGAGCTGGTAGTGACCAACCACACGCCTGAAGAGCTGCGTGCCATGATGACAACTGCCGTCGAATCGGGCTTTGAGCACAAAACCACCGCCGTGCCCGTGCTGCGCAACATGGGTGCCAGTGCGCCTAGTTTCGGGATGATCGGTACGCTTGTGGGCCTGATTGCGATTTTGAACCAGATGGGCGCAGGATCGACGAAAGATCTCGCCTCGGTGATTGGTGGTGGCATGTCGCTGGCGCTTGTCGCAACCCTTTACGGCGTGTTCTTCGCGCGGATGGTGTTTATTCCCGCCGCCAACAAACTGATGCAAAAAGAGGAAACCGAGCGCTTCCGTAACCTGATGGTGGTGGAGGGGCTGATCATGCTCGCCGATAAGAAATCGCCGCGCTTTATGCAAGATCGCCTCAACTCGTTCCTTGAGCCGCAGAACCATTTCAATATCGATAAACAACTACGCACGGGTAGTTAAGCATGGTTCGCCCACTCACCAGCTTGCACCGCAAACGCGAAGAGCCAGAAGATGATGGTTGGCTGATCACGTTCGCCGATATGTGCGTGCTGCTGATGTGCTTTTTCGTGCTGCTTTTCTCTATTTCCAAGCCCGATGAGAAACAATTCGAGAAGATTGCGGATGCGCTTAGAATTAAGGGGTTTTTCAACGATGCCATCCCGACTGAAGACCCCTACGAGAAATTGAAAAAACAACTTACCGTATCGCTTGGCGCGAGCGGGTTTGATAAATTTATCGCGGCGACGGAAACGCCGACGAGCATTGATGTCGAGCTTTCTTCGACTGCGTTTTTCGTCCCAGGCTCCGCGAAATTTAGCCCCGAGGCGCTGCCGATGCTCGAAATGATGGCGGGGCAAATTTTGCCACTGGCGAAGGCCGAGATTGTGGTGTCCGTCGAGGGGCATACGGATGATTCGCCCGTGAATTCGGAGCTATACCCCAGTAACTGGGAGCTTTCCGCCGCGCGCGCGGCCAACGTGGTGCGCTTTCTCATCAATAAGGAATTTCCGCCACAAAAACTGCGCGCTGTTGGCCTTGCTGCGACCAAACCCAAAGCCCCCAACCGCGATGCGGCGGGCAATGCCATTCCTGCCAATCAGGATTTGAACCGCCGCGTGGTGGTGCGCATGATCAAGGGCGAGGATTTTTAATAAGAATAACAGTAGCAAATGACAGGCTAGTGTGGTGGTTAAAATGAGTTTTTTTAAAAAATTATTTCAGCCAACAACCCTCACTTTGATGGTAAATCAATATAATTTCACACGAGAAAAGATCGCCAAATTTCTTGATAGCGGTGGCAGTCAAGTGATGACTTATAAAAATTCTAACTATACAGAATTATCTATGTTTTGTGCTGCACTTACAGCGCACTCATTTAATAACTATGCTAAGAATAACGTGGATATGGCAGCATATCTCACTATAGTGATTAACAGTCTTTGCAAAACTGTTTTGCTTGATAGTTCGCAAGCGCGCTGTATAAAATTTTCTGAGGAAATGGCGCTGCCATTGTTCAATGCCTACTATGACTTACTAGACAATGAAATCCCAAGAATATTAAGTGAAAGTGAATCTATCGAACACTCTATGCTTTTGGGACAGACTTTTCTGGCAAGCTGTTTTAAGCAACAAACAAATCCCTCAAATCAGGATAAGCTTTTAGCCGAAAAATTGATTTATGATTGCTATGAGGCAAATTGCCGAGAGTGGCAAACGCCTTAATTAACCGCGAATCCCTAAAATATGGCAGATGGCCTGCGTGAGCTCGGCGCGGTTCAAGGTATAAAAGTGGAAATGCTCGACACCAGCGAGCATGAGCATGCGGCATTGCTCGGCGGCGACCATGGCGGCGATGGAGTGGCGCAGCTCGGGGTTTTCATCGAGCCCATCGAACAGGCGCGCGAGCCACTGGGGCACGTTGGTGCCGCACATGCCGGCAAATTTTTTGAGTTGGGCAACATTGGTGACAGGCAGGATGCCCGGAACAATTTCGGCCGTGATGCCGCGTGCGCGTGCGCGCTCGACAAAGCTTAAGTACACATCCACATCAAAGAAGAACTGGGTAATGGCGCGGTTCGCCCCTGCATCGAGCTTGCGTTTTAAGTGGTCGAGGTCGTCATCCTTACTGCGTGCCTCGGGGTGGCCTTCGGGGTAGGCGGCGACCGATATATCGAAATCAGCAATTTTTTTAAGCCCCGCGACCAAACTATCGGCATATTCATAGCCGTCCTTTGCATCGCGCGCGGTTTGATTTGGCGGCATGTCACCGCGCAGGGCGACGATGTGGCGCACGCCCGCTGCCCAATATTCACGCGCAATCTCCTCGATTTCCTCGCGGCTTGCATTGACGCATGTCAAATGCGCCGCAGGGGTGAGGGGTGTTTCACGTTTGATACGGGTGACGGTGGCGTGGGTGCGCTCACGCGTGGAGCCGCCCGCACCATAGGTAACGGACACAAAACGGGGGGCGAGGGGGGCGAGGGTGCCTATCACCTCCCATAGTTTGGCTTCCGCATCATCGCTTTTGGGGGGGAAGAACTCGAACGACACGGCTGGTGCGGTTTTACCATACAGTTCGCGCAGTTGTTGCAACAGCGCAGCCGTAGCGGGGGGCATGGTGGGGTTTTTATGTGTCATGCGCGGCAGCAACTCCTGTGATATTTGTGCAACATATGGGGATAAATCTATGAGTTTGTATAAGTGAAATGGCAGCTACAAGATAACGGGAATTGCAAGGCAGGCGTGGGTGTTGATAATAAAAACTAGATAAAATCTATAGGTAATCTTAGGAAATTCTTTATTCTTTGTCACTAGAATCAAAATTATAACTAGGCTAGACGCAACAAAAATATTCTTTGAAAGAGCTTGTACTATGATGATTCATGTGACCAAAAAAATTCTTCCATTGATTGCGGTGTTGGCGCTGGGCGCTGGCTGTAGCACCAAAACGGATGACCCGCTTGAGAGCTATAACCGCGGCATGTTTGCCGTGAACGATGCGGTGGATACCGTATTGATTCGCCCGATTGCTAAAGGGTACCGCTATATTACGCCCGATGGCGTTCGTAGCCGCATTGGCAATGTGTCGGACAACTTATACGAACCTGTGAGCATGATTAACTCGTTCTTACAAGGCGACTTTACCCAAGGTATGACGAATTTCTGGCGCTTTGCCATCAACACCACCGTGGGTCTGGGTGGTATGCATGATGTGGCTGCGATTGCCGGCCTAGCACCACGTCGCGAAGATTTTGGCCAAACGTTGGCTGTATGGGGCGTGGGTTCAGGCCCGTATATTGTATTGCCTGTGTTTGGCCCATCGAACCTACGCGACTTGGGCGGTCGGGTGACCGATTGGTTCATGGATCCAGTGAACTATGCATTGCGCCAAGACGGTACGGATTGGACCCTCTATGGTGTGCGCGCAAGCCAAGCGCTGGTAACGCGTGAACGTTTGCTTGATCCGATTGACGATATTTACTCTTCGTCGCTTGATCCGTATGCAAGCTTTAAGAGCATTTACGAGCAGCGCCGCGCTGCAGAAATCAAGAATCTGCATAGCGATAAGCCTGCACTTTAGGAGCCCCCATGAAACAATTTCTATCGTCCCTGCTGCTTGCAGTAACCCTTACCGTATCGCAGGCAGCGGTAGCCGCCAATCCAGCGGGTGCAAAAAGCTTTGTGGATACATTGGCAACGCAAGTACTTGCCTTGGTGAAGGATGAGGGTGTTTCCGCGAGCGACAAAAAAACTAAAATCGAGTCGATCTTTTCGGATAAAGTGGACATCGATTTTGTGGCAAAATTTGTGCTGGGCAAACACTGGCGCAATGCCACACCCGCACAACAAACAAGCTATGTTGGCGCGTATAAGCCGTTCATCTTGAAAAACTACGCAGCGAAGCTGACCAAATATTCGGGGCAGACCTATACGCTGAAAAACGCACGCGCCGATGGCGATGCCAGCGTAGTGACGATGGAAATCAACGACCCGAATGGCCAGAAAGTGAATGTCGATTATAAAATCAAAGGCGACAGCAACTTCAAGATCATCGACATTGCGGTCGAAGGCGTGAGCTTGCTCACCACCCAACGTTCGGAATTCAACGGCATTGTGGAGCGCAAAGGTCTCGATGGCCTGATTGACGCGCTGACGAAGCAAGTCGCCGCGAAGGGCTAATAAGCGGCATGAAGATGGCGGTCTAATTCGTCAGCTAAGCCGCGAGCAAGCTCTTATAGCGAATACGTTTCGGCGTGACGGCCGCTTCGCCGAGGCGTTTCTTCTTATCTTCCTCGTAATCGGCGTAGTTGCCCTCGAACCATTCGACATGGCTGTCACCCTCGAAGGCGAGAATGTGCGTGGCGACACGGTCCAAGAACCAGCGGTCGTGGCTGATGACCACGGCACAACCCGCAAACTCCAATAGTGCATCCTCAAGCGCGCGCAGGGTCTCGACATCCAGATCGTTGGTTGGCTCATCGAGCAACAATACGTTCGCCCCTGTCTTGAGCATTTTGGCAAGGTGCACGCGGTTGCGTTCACCGCCGGATAGACTGCCGACCTTTTTCTGTTGGTCGGAA
Organism: Pseudomonadota bacterium; assembly: GCA_963205305.1. GTDB lineage: Bacteria > Pseudomonadota > Alphaproteobacteria > Rickettsiales > UBA3002 > QFOX01. Next base: position 11,722 of record CAUJIC010000009.1, read on the forward strand.
CCTTTGAAGTTGAAACTAGAACAATACCCGCGCGATTTTACGGTTATTTTTCCGAGCTCTATCACGTCAGTCCCACCTGAAATTTCTTCCCACACGGTTTTCTTGTCATCGAGCGAATCGCGCGACTGATCGATATAGCCAAGCTTGACGGTTTCGCCGACTTTGAATGTGCCTGCGTCTGGTTGTTCCGCTCCCGTAATCATCCTGAATAGCGTTGTCTTACCAGCGCCGTTTGGCCCGATGATGCCGACGATTCCCCCCGGTGGCAGGCTGAAGGAGAGGTTATCGATCAGCAGGCGTTCACCGAAGGCCTTTTTGAGTCCTTCGACCTCAATAACTTGCTGGCCAAGCCTTGGACCAACAGGGATAATAATCTGCGCGTTCGACGAACGTTTTTCGGCTTGTTGGCTGACCATTTCGTCGTAGGCCTTCAAACGTGCCTTGGATTTGGCTTGGCGCGCCTTGGGCGAGCTACGTACCCACTCCAATTCTTCCTTCATGGCTTTGGCGCGGGAGGATTCTTCCTTCTCCTCCTGATAAAGCATCTTCGATTTCTGGTCGAGCCAGCCCGAATAGTTCCCCTCGAATGGGCGACCTTCGCCACGGTCGAGTTCGAGCGTCCAGCTGGTGATATTATCGAGGAAGTAGCGGTCGTGGGTGACCATGACCACGGTGCCTGGGTAATTACGCAAATAGTTTTCAAGCCACGCGACGGATTCTGCATCCAAATGGTTGGTCGGCTCATCGAGCAGGAGCATATCGGGCTTACTAAGTAGCAAGCGCGCGAGCGCTACGCGACGTTTCTCGCCGCCTGAAAGTTTATCGACGGCGGCATCGCCTGCGGGGCAACGCAGTGCATCCATCGCCACTTCGGCTTCGCGCTCCAAATCCCACGCGCCTGCGTGGTCAATCGCGTCTTGCAGCTTCGAGGCTTCCTCGGCCACATCATCATTATAATCGGCCATGATTTCGTTGTAGCGATCGACGAGGGCTTGTTTCTCTTTTAAGCCCTCCATGACGTTTTGGAGCACCGTTTTGCTGCTATCGAGTTTGGGCTCTTGTTCGAGGAAGCCCACTTTGATGCCCTCGGCTGCCCAAGCCTCGCCGTTAAACTCGGTATCTTGCCCCGCCATGATGCGTAGCAGGGTCGATTTACCCGAGCCGTTATGGCCAACGATGCCGATTTTTGCCCCAGGAAAGAACGATAACCATATGTCATTAAGCACTTTTTTGCCGCCTGGGTAGGCTTTCGACAGGCCTTTCATGACATAGACATATTGGACGGACATAGCGGACACCTTCATAAAACGGTAATAATTCGCTGCTATAACTAACATTACCAATGATTTTAGCAAGCAAGCGAAAGCCGCCCGATGAAAAAACATACTGATAAAATTCGTAGCCGGCCATTTAAGGCGGATGAGCCGCTCATCACCATGCAGCAACTTAACGCAGCGGTGCGGCAACTTCCGCACTTACGGGATATGTTTATCGAGGAATTGATGAAGCGGGTATCCCATGAAGACTTCACTGATATGGAGCCCAATTTGCCTGCATTGGGTAATGTTTTCACGCGGTCGATCGGTGAATGTTATTACAATCACGAGTGCGCCAACCCCCACCCTGAAACATTTTCGGAACTGCGCGCACGCTTTACCGATGGTGAGGAGCGAATAATAGATTATTTGCACGCGGCTGGGGCAGAACCCGATGCAGGTGCAGAGATAGCGCTTAAGGCCACCTATAAACATATGTGCCACCGCCTAGAGAGCTCGATGACGGTTCAAAGCATTGGTGAACAGCCAAGGCAATACTTGCTGCAGTAGCAAATTTAGAAAGTGAAACCAACCCAATGACCGCTAGCAATATGCCAAAGCACACGATGCTACTAACCCCCGAGCAGCAGCGCAAAATCGCCCATATGCGCGATAATTTGGGGGCTGTGTTGCTGCCGCTTGTTGCAGATGCCCTGATTAGTATCGATAAAACCCGCCCTGACGTGGAAATTATTGGCGAGAGCACACAACAACAAGATAACGCAGCCTTGCCACTTATTCAGTCGATGACGATAACCATGCAATGCGTGGTTGCGCCGCTGCTTAGCCCGACCCCGCGTACGGCTGAGGCGTTGCGTGCGCAGTTCACACGTGGGCACGAAATGATGCAAAGCGCGTTAGCAGATTTACAAACAGGAACGCCAATTCAACAAGATGCGCTGGCGCTATCGAGCGAGGTATATGCTCATGTTACAGAACGCTTAGAGGCTGATATTCTGCAAGGAACTGACCGCCACAGGCAACCGGAACGGATGCAGTGATGGCAGATTCGATAGAATACACCGATCCTGATTTGGTTCTCACCAACGACCAGCGGCGCAGGATGCGCGATATTGCACGCACTATTCCTGAGGATGTAGAACTATTTGTAAGGACTATGGGCGACGAGGCGCGCAAACAGGCGGCCATGGCGGGCGAAGCGTTTTCCAGCAAGGAGTGGAGAGCGCAGCTAGCAATGCAAAAGCGTATTGCTGCAGAAATTACGACGCATTTGCAGCAAGCATTCTCGAAGCTGCCTCATACGACGAATGCCCTGACGGAGCAATTACGCGATAGCCAACGCCAGTTGGCGGCCAAAGCATTTGAGAAGGACAACACGACAGAAGACACCGCCTTTTATGTAGGCGTAAGCAAGCTCTATAATGAGCTGTGTCAGGTTACTGAACAACAGATTTTGTTCACACCCGAAAATTTGCCAACGCCACCATCGCGCGGATGGAGCCATTAGCACTATGGCACATCAACCGCTCAGTAGTCGCTCCGTTGCATGGCTAGAACGTTTCGGTACGCCCAATGCCGATTTTGTGCGTGTGGTATTAGGTGGGCGTCAATTTGCCGCCCATGACGACGAAATGACGCCGTTGAAGGAGCATGCAGG
>CAUJIC010000010.1 GCA_963205305.1 Pseudomonadota bacterium
GTGAAGTTTATGGATGGCCGCAACTCGCAAACACTGCAAATCATGGCCGAGTGGCCCGATGGCCGCATGGGCGTCGAGGATTGCGCCATCATCAGCCGCCAAGTTTCGGCGGTGCTCGATGTGGAAGATATCATCCCGACCGCGTACCGCCTTGAGGTGAGCTCGCCTGGGATTGACCGCCCGCTGGTAAAGTTTGCGGATTATGCGCCGTATGTTGGCCACACCGCGAAAATTGAAACAGTGCTGCCGATTGCAGGGCGCAAGCGCTTCACGGGGATTATTAAGGCTGCTGAGGTCGCCGATGTTATTCTCACCGTCGATGGCAAGGATGTGACCTTGCCGTTCGATGATATTCAATCCGCCAAGCTGGTGCTGACCGATGCGTTGATTAAGGCGCATCAGAAACGCCAAAAAGAAGCATCGTAATTAACCAAAAAACACCATAACGAATTAATTTTTAGGAGTAGAAAATGGCAGTTAACCAAGTAATTCACGGAAGCACCGAAATGCTACAAATCGCTGATGCGGTGGCGCGTGAGAAGAATATCGACCGTGACACGGTGCTGGATGCAATGGCCAACGCGATTGAAATTGCGGGCCGCAAAAAATATGGCGTGGAGCACAACATCAAGGCTGAGATTGATAAAAAAACGGGTGCCATTTCGCTGTTCCGCCTGACGGAAGTGACGGAAGACGCAGCTGAAGCGGCCGTGGACGAAGAAGGCAACAGCACCTTTAACCCTGTGCAGCAAATCACCGCCAGCCGCGCGAAAAAGAAATTCCCGAAAGCAACCTATGCGGTGGGTGATTTTATCCGTGATGAATTGCCACCGATCGATTTCGGCCGCGTAGCCGCACAAACCGCGAAGCAAGTGATTGTTCAGCGCGTGAAAGATGCCGAGCGCGAACGCCAGTATGACGAGTTCAAAGACCGCGTGGGCGAGATTGTGAACGGCACCGTGAAACGTGTGGAATATGGCAACGTGACGGTGGATTTCGGCCGTGCGGAAGCGGTGATTCGTAAGGATGAGCTGATTCCACGCGAGAATTTCCGCCCGGGTGACCGCATCCGCGCCTATATCTTCGATGTGCGCCGCGAGAAATCGGGCCCGCAAGTGTTCCTTTCCCGCGTTCGCCCAGAGTTTATGGCGAAATTGTTCATGCAAGAAGTGCCCGAGATTTACGATGGCATCATCGAAATTAAAGCCGTGGCGCGTGACCCCGGTAGCCGTGCGAAAATCGCGGTTCTGTCGAACGACTTCTCGGTCAACCCTGTGCTTTCGTGCGTGGGTGTGCGTGGTTCGCGCGTGCAGGCCGTGGTGAACGAACTGCAAGGCGAGAAGGTGGACATTGTTCACTATTCGGAAGACCCAGCGACATTCATCGTGAACGCACTTAGCTCGGCAGAAGTTTCTAAAGTGGTAATCGACGAAGATTCAGGCCGTATCGAAGTAGTGGTGCCTGATGACCAGTTGAGCCTTGCGATTGGCCGCCGTGGCCAAAACGTGCGCCTTGCTGCCCAGCTGACGGGCTGGAGCATCGACATCCTTACCGAGGAAGTCGAATCCGAGCGCCGTACGCAGGAATTCAACCGCCTCAGCGAGCTGTTCATCGAAGCGCTGAACGTTGAGGAAGTGATTGCGCACTTACTCGTCACCGAAGGCTTCAGCAGCGTCGAGGAAGTGGCTTACGTACCAACCGAAGACCTCGCGAACATCGAAGGATTCGATGAAAACGTAGCTGAGGAACTGAAAAACCGTGCAGCCGAATACCTCAAAGCGAAAGAAGCCGAAGTTGCTAAGAAGTTCAAGGAACTGGGTGTGGAGCCAGCATTGGCGAAACATGAGGGCTTGAACAGCGATATCGTGCTGAAACTTGCCGAAGGTGGCATTAAAACCATGGATGATTTCGCTGGTTTGGCGACCGACGAGTTCTTCGAGATGGTTCCTAAATCGGGCATCAGCCGCGATGACATGGAAGCCATGATCATGAAAGCGCGTGAAGCGTGGTTTGCCGACGACGCGAAAAAGGCGTAGTGCTGGAGGGGAAAAGAATGGCCGAGTGTATTTGTAAAAATTGCGGTACTATTGCGGTGCCCAAAACAAAAACACCTGGCCTCTCTCTTGTAGAAATCATCTTATGGCTTTGTTACATCGTGCCTGGGTTGATTTATACGATCTGGCGCGTCTGTAGCAGAGTCAAGGTATGCAGAGAGTGTAAGTCGGAATCAATTGTTGGGCTTGATACCCCAATTGGTAAAAAACTAGCTTCAGAATTGATTGCGAATGACCAAAAATGACCCCGAACGCAGTTGTATCATCACCCGCGAAGTTAAGCCCAAGGCGGAGTTGATTCGCTTTGTGGTGGCGCCCGATAGCCGCGTGGTGCCGGATTTGGCGGGTAGGCTTCCAGGGCGGGGCATCTATGTGAGCGCCTCGAAACTGTTGGTGGCTGAGGCAATTGCCAAGCGCGCCTTCAGCAAGGCGGCTAAAAAACAGGTGGAAATCCCCGATGGGTTGCTCGCCACACTCGAAAGTTTGATGGCGCGCAGGGTGGCCGAGGCGCTTTCGCTGGCGCGCAAGGCGGGACAGGTGACGACGGGCTTTGAAAAGGTGGAAGCGGCCTGCAAATCAGGTAAAGTCGAGGCGCTGATTCATGCGGCCGATGCGGGCGAGGACGGGGTAAATAAGTTGTCGTTTTATACGGGGCCAACCTTCGGAAACCTGCCGCGCGACTTGCTTTCCGAGGTGCTCGGACGGGAAAATGCGGTGCATGCGGCGGTGACCCATGGTCCCGCTGCAGCGTTTTTTATCGAGGAGGCGCGCCGTTTTACTTTATTTCTCGACTGAACTGCACTATAAGCCCTCACCTCACTAGAAAAATATCTGAAAAGCACTGGAAAATAGACGCATGACCGACAACGGCAATACCCCGAAAAAAGACGCGCTGAAGCTGAGCTCGCCCAACACGCTATCGCTCACCAAAACCGTGGAATCCGGCAAGGTGAAGCAGAATTTCCAGCGTGGCCGCAGCAAGACCGTCACGGTGGAAGTCAAGAAGACCCGCACGTTCAGCCAACGCGCGGGCGGCATGGTCGAGGTGGATCGCGGTACCTCGGAAGCGGCGAAGCAGCGCATGCTCAGCCAAGCCGAGCGCGAGGCGCGGTTGCGCGCGTTGCAGCAAGCGGAAAAAGTAGACGAAACCCGCCAACAACACGAAAACTTTACGAATTTCGAGCGCGATGTCGAGCCAGCAGAAGGTGATGACGCAGGCGCCGACAGCCTTGATACTCAAACTACAGCAAGCTCAGGTTCTACGTCATCGCATCGTTCGCCGATGGATGAAATTGCGGCACGCAATATGGCGGCGCTTCGTAATGCGCCCTCGAACCGCACGAACGCGGCAGCACCTGCCAAGGCGGCACCCGCGCGCGCTAAACCTACCTTCAGTTCACCCGCTGCTGCACCACGCGGGGCGGACGATGAATCGGCGGAAGCCAAAGCTAAACGCACCAAAGCGGCTGAGGATGTTTCCGAATATAAGCGCGGCGGTAAGCTGACCATCGCGCAGGCACTTGGTATGGGCGACGATATTAAAGTGCGCTCGATGGCACAGGTGAAACGCCAACGCGCCAAGGTGCTGAAGAAAAACTCCAGCATTCCGTCGAGCCAACAGGAAATGATCATCCGCGAGGTGCAGATTCCTGAGGTGATCACCGTGCAGGAATTGGCCAACCGCATGGCCGTGCGCGCGGTGGATGTGATTAAGGAATTACTAAAACTGGGCACTATGGCCACGGTGAACCAAGCGATTGATGCCGATACGGCGGAAATTATTGTAGAAACGATGGGCCATAAGCCTAAGCGCGTGAGCGATGCAGATGTGGAAGTGCATATCGATAATGAGGTGGATGCACCAGAATCGCTAACGCCCCGTCCGCCTGTGGTGACCATCATGGGCCACGTAGACCATGGTAAAACCTCGCTGCTCGATGCGCTGCGCAAAACGGATGTGGTCGCGGGCGAGGCGGGTGGCATTACCCAGCATATCGGCGCGTACCAAGTCACGCTGGCAAGCGGTGAGAAAATCAGCTTCCTCGATACACCTGGCCACGAGGCATTCACCGCCATGCGCCAGCGTGGTGCGAAGGTGACGGATATTGTAGTGCTCGTGGTGGCGGCGGATGACGGCATCATGCCACAGACGATTGAGGCGATTAACCACGCCAAGGCGGCGAACGTGCCAATTATCGTGGCCGTAAACAAAATTGATAAGCCGGGTGCGGATGCAAGCCGTGTGAAAACTGAACTGATGAACCATGGTCTTGTACCCGAGGAATTCGGTGGCGATACGATGGTAATTGAAGTATCGGCGAAACAGAAAACCAACCTCGATAAGCTGCAAGAAACCATCCTGCTGCAAGCAGAAGTGATGGAGCTGAAGGCGAACGTGGATCGCCGCGCAGCGGGTTCGGTGATTGAATCAAAAGTTGATCGTGGCCGCGGCGTGGTGGCAACGTTGCTGGTGCAGCGTGGCACCTTAAAAGTAGGTGATTTGATTGTGGCAGGTGGCGCCTATGGCCGCGTGCGCGCGCTGGTAAATGATAAAGGCCAAAATATCACTGAGGCTGGCCCAAGCTTGCCTGTGGAAGTGCTTGGCCTTGACCAAGCGCCAGAGGCGGGCGATGAATTCGCTGCCGTGGAGAACGAGAAATCCGCGCGCGAGATTGTGGAATATCGCCGCGAGAAAGAGAAAAAACGTGTATCGCTGGCTTCCGCGAAATCGGTCGACCAGTTGTTCGCGATTGCAGGCAAAACCAGCGCCAAGGAATTTAACGTTATTGTTAAATCCGATGTGCATGGTTCGGCCGAGGCCATTGTTGGCAGCATGAACCGTTTCAATGGCGACGAAGTGAAAGTGCGCGTGTTGCACTCCGCGGTCGGTGCCATCAACGAATCCGACATTACGCTCGCCCAAGCAACAGGCGCGATGCTGATTGCATTCAACGTGCGCCCAACGCCAAAAGCCAAGGAACTGGCGGCGGCGCAGAAGGTGGAAATTCGTTACTACTCCATCATCTATAACGTGATCGATGATATCAAGGCCGCGCTGTCGGGTCTGCTATCACCAGAGCGCCGCGAGAACTTTATCGGCTACGCCGAAATCCGCGAGGTGTTCAACATCACTAAGTATGGCAAAGTGGCGGGCTGTATGATTACCGAGGGTATTGTGAAGCGCGGCGCGAAAGTACGCCTGCTGCGCGAGAACGTGGTGATTCACGAAGGCACGCTAAAAACCCTCAAGCGCTTCAAGGATGAAGTGAAGGAAGTGAAATCGGGCTTCGAGTGTGGTATGGCGTTCGAGAATTACGAGGATATTCGCGCCGGCGATATGATTGAGTGCTTCGAGATTCAGGAGTTCGCACGTGAAGTTCAGGCGCGTGATTTAAAAGCCGAAGCAAAAGCTGAAGCCGAGGCGAAAGCCGCCGCCGAAGCAGCCGCCGATTCAGCGAACGCGTAAGACGTAAAGGTTCGGGCAGTGGAAAAAAGCGGCAAACGACCACCAAGCCAGCGCCAACTAAGGGTAGGTGAAGAAATTCGCAGCGCACTCGCTATGATTTTTGCCCATGGCGAAACGCATAACCCGATTCTCGATGGTTCCTCCATCACCGTGTCCGAGGTGCGTATCAGCCCCGATTTGAAGAACGCCACCGCCTATGTGATGCCGCTGGCGGGCAGCAACAAAGAAACCGTGATGGCGGCGCTGAAGGATAATGCCAGCCGCCTGCGCGGCATGGTGACGCGTAAAATTATTCTTCGCACCAGCCCGCGCATTGCATTCAAGCTCGATACCTCGTTCGAGGAGGCGAACCGCATCAACCTGCTGCTCAACAGCGAGCGCGTGCGGGCGGATGTGCTGAAGCCACGGGATGATGAGCAAGCATAGAAACACCATCCACGGGTGGATTAACCTCAATAAGCCACTGGGCATTACATCGGCTGCGGCGGTGAATAAGGCGAAGTGGCTGCTCAAGCCCTCCAAAATTGGCCATGCAGGCACGCTTGATCCGCTCGCGACGGGGGTTTTGCCACTGGCGCTGGGCGAAGGCACCAAATGCGTGAATCTGCTGATGGATGCCAAGAAAACCTATGAGTTTTCGGTCACGTTTGGTGAGCGCCGCAGCACCGAGGATGCTGAAGGCGAGGTGATCGCGACCAGCGACAAAATGCCCACCGAGGATGAAATCCGCACCATTTTACCACAATTTACCGGCGAAATTAGCCAACTGCCGCCCATCTATTCCGCCCTCAAAGTCGATGGCAGACGCGCCTATGACCTCGCCCGCGCGGGGGAGGAAGTGGTGCTGGAAAAGCGGCTAGTGACTATCCATGCGCTTGAATTACTTGGGTTTGAGGCCGCAAAAGCCCATTTCCGCGCGGTGGTATCGAAAGGCACCTATATCCGCAGTCTTGGGCGCGATATTGCGATAAGCTGCGGCTCGGAAGGCTATATCTCGCGGCTGCACCGTGCGGCGGTCGGCCCATTTACGGATGCTGAGGCGATTTCGCTGGATTTTCTGGCCGAATCGGTGCATAAGGCGCCACCGCCAGAGGGAACTTCCCAATGGCTTACACCGCTTGAACGTGCGCTGGACGACATCCCGGCGCTGACGCTTGAGCAGGGGCAGTGGGATACACTGCGCCATGGCCAACGGGTAACCTTGGCCAACCACCACCCCGATACGGCGCAGCTTGCGCTGCTCTATCAGGGAAATTTGGTGGGTTTGGCGCGGGTGGAAGGAAATCAGGTGATTTCCAATCGGCTGCTTAATTTATAAACCCGATGTCGTGAAAGAGAAGACCTATGACTATTTCGGCTCAGCGCAAAGAAGCTGTTATCAAAGAAAACGCAACCGCCAAGGGTGATACTGGTTCGCCAGAAGTTCAAATCGCCATCCTCAGCGAGCGCATTGCAAACCTTACCGAGCATTTCAAAACCCATGCTAAGGATCACCACTCGCGTCGTGGTCTGCTCAAAATGGTTAGCTCGCGTCGTCGTCTGCTCGACTATTTGAAAGCCAAAGATGCGAAGCGTTACGGCGCTCTCATCACGAAACTTGGTATTCGTAAGTAATAAAATCGGGCGGAGCCTTACTGGTTCCGCCCGTTTCGTTTAACGGTGGCTGGCCTCGTGCGTGGTTGGTGCATCGTGTAGGAAAACGCACACAACAGGCTCCCGCCTGATGGAATCGCGGAACGGATAGATATTTATTTTGCGGTCGTGTCGTTCATAGGGAACGGCACTAGTGGAGGGGGAAAAGAAGGAAACTACTATGTTTACAATTACTAAAAAGACTATGGAATGGGGCGGTCGCCCACTCACCCTCGAAACGGGCCGCATTGCGCGCCAAGCCGATGGTGCAGTCCTCGTCACTTACGGTGAAACGGTTGTACTTTGCGCCGTTACCGCTGCCAAAGCCGCCAAGCCAGATATCGATTTCTTCCCGCTGACGGTGAACTACATCGAGAAAACCTACGCTGCGGGCAAAATCCCAGGTGGCTTCTTCAAACGTGAAGGCCGCCAGAGCGAAAAAGAAATCCTCGTATCGCGTCTCATCGATCGCCCCATCCGCCCTATGTTCGCGGAAGGCTTCTATAACGAAGTGCAAGTGGTGTGCACCGTGATGAGCCACGACCTTGAGAACGATTCCGACATCCCTGCCTTGATTGGTGCTTCGGCTGCGCTCGCGCTTTCGGGCGTGCCATTCATGGGCCCTGTGGGTGCTGCTAAAGTTGGCATGATTGATGGCCAATTTGTGCTGAACCCCATGAAATCGCAGGAAGCGGATAGCACCCTCGACCTCGTGGTGGCTGGTACGCGCACCTCGGTATTGATGGTGGAAAGCCAAGCGAACGAGCTAAGCGAAGAGCAAATGCTCAACGGCGTGATGTTCGCGCACCGCAGCTTCCAACCTGTGCTGGATCTCATCATCGCGTTTGCTGAAGAAGCAGCGAAAGAGCCATGGGATTTCACCTCGCCAGATTACCCTGCTGACCTTAAAGCAGGCGTGAAAGCGATTGCTGAAAGCAAACTGCGTGCTGCGTATGCCATCACCGCGAAGCAAGAGCGTGTGGCTGCCATCAACGAAGCGAAAAAAGCCGTCAAGGAAACCTATGTGGGTACCGAAGAAGGCAAATTCTCCGAGAAGCTCGTTGGTTCAGTACTCAAAAAGCTGGAGCAGGACATTGTTCGTTCTGCGATTGCGAAAGATAAGCAACGTATTGATGGTCGTAACCCTGATCAAATTCGCCCCATCACCTGCGAAGTGGGCATTCTTCCACGCGTGCATGGTTCGGCATTGTTCACCCGTGGTGAGACCCAAGCAATTGTGGTGACGACGCTCGGCACCAGCCAAGACGAACAGATGATCGACGCGCTCGAAGGCAAGTACGACGAGCATTTTATGCTGCATTACAACTTCCCTCCATACTCGGTAGGTGAAGCTGGCCCGCTGCGTGCGCCTGGTCGCCGTGAGCAAGGCCATGGTAAACTGGCATGGCGCGCGTGCCGCCCAATGCTGCCAAGCAAAGAAGGCTTCCCATACACCATCCGCGTTGTTTCCGAGATTACGGAATCGAACGGTTCGTCGTCGATGGCATCCGTGTGCGGCGCAAGCCTCTCCATGATGCATGCAGGCGTACCACTGATTCGTCCTGTTGCTGGTATCGCAATGGGCCTCGTGCTTGAAGGCAAGGACTTCACCGTTCTTTCCGACATCATGGGTGATGAGGATCACTTGGGCGATATGGATTTCAAAGTAGCGGGTACCGAGAATGGTATCACGTCGCTGCAGATGGACATCAAAATCCAAGGCATTACCGAAGAGATTATGAAAATTGCTCTCGCTCAGGCGAAAACGGGTCGTATTCATATCCTCGGTGAAATGAGCAAAGCGCTGACCGCGCCTGCTGAAATGGCAGATACGGCACCACGCATCACCACCATCAAAATCCCTGTCGACAAAATCCGCGAGGTGATTGGTTCGGGCGGTAAAGTGATTCGCGAGATCACCGAAACCACCGGCACCAAAATCGATATCGGTGAAGATGGTACCATCAACATTTTTGCGACCACTGGCGAAGCTGCTGAATCCGCGAAGAACTGGATTGAAGGCATCACCGCGACACCAGAGATCAACAAGATCTACGACGGTAAAGTCGTTCGTATCGTTGATTTCGGTGCGTTCGTGAACTTCCTCGGCGGCCTTGATGGCCTCGTGCACATTTCGGAAATGGCTGACCACCGCGTCAACGTTGTTACCGATGTGGTGAACGAAGGTGACAAAGTGAAAGTCAAAGTTTTGGAAATCGATGGCCGTGGCAAGGTTCGCCTTTCCATGAAAGTCGTTGACCAAGCAACGGGTGAAGACCTTTCCGACCAGTACGAAATGGCGGGTAAGTCGATGCGCCGTAAACGCACGGGTGGCGAAGCTCAGGAAGCTTAGTCGTTCACGCGATAACTAACGATAAAGGCCGCATCGAAAGATGCGGCCTTTTTTGTATGTGCTAGCAGTTACCTTTTTTAGCTTGGCCTGGAGGGCAATGGTAACCGCGGTTGCGAACACGCCAATCATTGTGATTATAATCGCTACGGTCGTCATGTTCGGAATAGACATCAGCGGAAACGGGTGCGCGTGAATGCTGTGGCGGGCGATTATACGGCTCTTCCACAACGCAGGCGCATAAGAGGGGTAGGGCGATGAACAATGTCGCGACAGATAAAGTTTTCATTACAGACTCCTGATGAATGATTCGGAAAGTCTGCAGGAGACGGCGTAAGTTTTCGATGATGAATCTATCGGCGCAATAAAAAAGCCCCGCTAAATAGCGGGGCTTTCTATTCTCAAAAGAAGTTTAAACTACTTCTTTTTAGCTACTTTTTTCGCAGCTGGCTTCTTAGCCGACTTAACAACTTTCGTTGCAGCCTTTTTAGCTACGGTTTTCTTTACTGCTTTTTTAGCAGCTGGCTTTTTAGCAGCTTTTTTAGCAGCAGGTTTCTTAGCAGCAGTCTTCTTTTTGGCAACAGCCATGGTAGTCCTCCAATAAAAAAAGTTAACAACAAGTCCAATTACTCATACTTGACTTTGCATTTCTAGGGTTGATTGCAGCAAAAGATGTAAAGAGGATTATTTTTTTGTAATGCGATTATTTTTGTTGCCATCATGCAACATAAATTGCAGCGCAACAAAATCACCGTACCAAAAAAGAGTTACGATTCTGTTAAGAGCAACATAAAATTTTATCTAATTTCTACGCGCGATTTTTTTTCGTGCGAAAAATTTTCATCACGAATTTTTTCTACTGTATTGTGCGAGCGGGGCTAGCGAGCCATCAGCCAGCGGATGCTGCGCGAAGCGTTGATCAGTAGATCAACGCGTAGCAACGAAATCTATTTTTGCTTCTTCAATAATTCCGCAATGAGGAATGCAAGCTCCAGCGACTGTGAAGCGTTGAGGCGCGGGTCGCAATGCGTGTGGTAGCGATCGGAGAGATCGAGCTCGCTGATGGCTTGTGCGCCACCCAAGCACTCGGTCACATCTTGGCCTGTCATTTCGAAATGCACGCCGCTGCCATGTGTTCCTTCTGCGTGGTGAATGGCAAAAAATTTGCGTACCTCGGCAAGGATGTCGGTGAACTTACGTGTCTTGATTCCGTTTGGCGCTTTGATGGTGTTGCCATGCATGGGGTCGCAGCTCCACACCACATGGCGGCCTTCGTCTTTGAGAAGTTTTACAAGTGGCGGCAAAAATTGTTCGACCTTCTCGGCACCCATGCGCGAAATGAAGGTGAGACGGCCAGCATCGTTATTCGGATTCAGCACATCGCACAGGCGAATCAAATCGTCCTTGGTCATGCTTGGCCCCACTTTGCAGCCGATGGGGTTCGCCACGCCACGCAAAAATTCCACGTGCGCTTCGTTCGGGTTGCGGGTGCGGTCGCCGATCCACAACATATGTGCACTGCCGACAAAATATTCGCCCGTGGTTTTGTCTTGGCGCGTTAGGCACGCATCGTAATTCAGCAGCAGTGATTCATGCGACGTATAGAAACGTGCTTCGGAAACTTCTTCGGCTGCATCGAGGTTTAAGCCCGTGGCGTTCATGAATGCCAAACAATCATTGATGCGCTGTACAATCTCGTTGAAGTGGCGTCCTTGCGGCGAGCCTGAAACGAAATCCATGTTCCACTTCGCCACGCGTGGCAGCGCGGCATACCCCGAACGCGCGAGCGAGCGCAGGAAGTTGAGTGTGGCGGCAGATTGATAGTAGGCATGCGTGAGGCGTTCAGGGTCGGGCACACGTGCGGTGGATTCAAACTCCATGCCGTTCACCATGTCGCCACGGTAGCTTGGCAACTCGGCACCGTTTTTCTTTTCCATATCATCCGAACGGGGCTTGGCGAACTGGCCAGCAATGCGACCGACTTTAACTACGGGCGAGCCCGCACCATACATCAGCGCGATGGTCATTTGGATGAGGACACGGAAAAAGTTCTGCAGGTTGGTTTCGCTGAATTCGGCAAAGCTCTCGGCGCAATCACCCCCTTGGAGGAGAAACGCATTACCCATCGCCGCTTGGCTGAGTTCTTTCTTCAGCTGGCGAATTTCATCGAACGAAACGAGTGGGGGGACGGAATTGAGGTTTTTTTCGACCCGTGCCACCGCCGCCGCATCGGGATAAGCGGGCTGCTGGCGAATTTCCTTCGCGCGCCACGAATCGGGCGTCCACAAAGCTTTGGTGGGGCTGGTTTTTAATTTTTCGATGCTTGCCATAGTTCTAACACTTGCGTTGCGGGTCATTTAACCCTAGGAAATGTGCCGTATATGTAGGGATTGGAGTCCAAAATGTCCAGCAGTATCGATTCGGAAAATAGCATTGCATTCATGGGTGTGGAAGGGGCAAACGCCGATTTGGCCTGCCGCCAGAACTATCCCTACATGAAAACGCTGGCCTTCCATTCGTTCGAGGAGGTGTTTGCGGCGGTGGCAGAAGGCAAGGCGAAATATGCCATGGTGCCGATTGAAAACAGCCAAGCGGGGCGTGTGGCAGAAATTCATAACCTATTGCCGCGCACGAATTTGCATATTGTTGCCGAGCATATTCAACCCATCGAGCACCACTTATATAGTGTAAAGGGCGCGACGCTGGAAAGCGTGAAGGATGTGTATTCGCACCACCAAGGCCTGCTGCAATGCCGTGGCTTTATTGGCGAGCATAAACTCATCACCCATATCCACGATAATACGGCCACCGCCGCGCGCGATGTGGCGCAGTGGAATGACCCAACCAAGGGCGCTATTTGTTCAGCACTTGCTGGCGAGTTGTATCAGCTCACGAAGCTTGCCGATAATATTCAGGATGCGGAAGATAATGAGACCCTATTCATAGTCCTCTCGCGTGAACCTGTGGATCCTGAACCAGCGGATGGGTTGGTGCTGACCAGCCTGTTCTTCAGCTTACGCAATATTCCTGCGGCGCTCTATAAATCACTCGGTGGCTTTGCGACGAACAACGTGAACATGATTAAACTCGAGAGTTACATCCGTGCGGGTGCCAACAGCAGCGCCCAGTTCTTCATGACGTTCGAGGGACACCCCCGCCAGAAGCCTGTCCAGTTAGCCATTGAAGAATTAGGCTTTTTTACCCAAAAAGTGAGTGTTTTGGGCGTGTATCCTGCGGATAAGAGCCGTCGGGTGAAATAAACGCGTTGTTGTCATCATACTGTCACAATTATTTGGTATGGTGAAGGTAATGGAGCAGAATCACAAAACAGTCAGCGCCGATGAGTTGGGCATTAATCCACCGCCAGAAGCGCATGTGACGGCGGTGCTGAATAACATTGGCAATGGCATGATGATTGGTGGCGCGTTGCCGCTTTCACGCAGCCTTTATGATCTGATTACTAATAAAACTGTTGGCCATGAGGTGCAGGTTAGCCGAGGCAAATGGGGGCTTGTCTTCGCAGGAGCGGGGGCAGTTATTGGCGCGGTGTTTGGGGAACTTGAGGGGCGGCGGTTGCAGGCCTATCGCCATAAGGTTAGTAATAAAATAGCGGATCAGGATAATCGCATTGCACAGCTTGAAGCGCGCAACCAAAGTTGGGCTGGCAATGAAGAGAGCCGCGATAAAGCGGCTGGGCTGCCCGAAATCGCTCGTTAGCGATTGTTATTTAATTATTATTATAATTCGTGCGTTTAAGGAGTAGGGTTATATAATGCCCCTGTCGTTGCCGTATGTAAGTGGCGCGCGCTCGGTTTAAACACGTATATCAGGAGTTCGTTATGAGCCTTCTTTCTAACCTTGTTAGCGGCGCAGTGGGAGCTACCATTGCATCTGTCGCCAAGGATTATATCGCCAAGCAAGGCGGCCTTCAGGCTGTTGTTGCGCAGTTCGAGCAGCATGGCTTGGGCGAGCAGGTGAAATCGTGGGTGGGCACGGGTGGTAATTTGCCAATCTCGGCCGATCAAATTTCGAAAGTACTGGGTGGTGCTGGTGCGGGCAGCCTGTTGGCATCGCTTGCTGGCAAACTCGGTGTTTCGCCAGAAACAATCAACGCGCAATTGGCTGAGCATTTGCCGCAAGTGGTCGACCAAATGACCCCCAACGGCAAAGTTGAGGATGGCCAAGCCGCTGCGTAAGCAGTTTTGAGCTTACACGAAAGCCCGCCTGTTGATTTCAGGCGGGCTTTTTTTGTGTGCTACTTGCTCAACTTAATGAAAAGTGCCGAGCCCGTGACGAAGGCGCGGGCAATACGCGCAGAGTTTTTCTCCATCCATGCATCCGCAGCTTTTTGTGGACCATCGCCAAACGTCCATTGGTAATCATCGATAATGACCCAGCCGCCCGCCACTACGTGCGGAATCCAATCCGCGATATCGGCGGTGATATGCTTCAAATCATGGTTACCATCGATATGCAGGCACGCGATTGAGCCAGTGTAGGTAGTGGGGCCAAATGCCTCTGTTTGAACGGTATAGTTAGGGCGATAATGGTGATGGGTGAGGTGCGAATCACCGCGTACATAATTTACACGGCCTTGACTGTAGGGCACGAGGTTCATGATAAACCCACGGAATGCCGACTCGAAATCGATGGCTTTTGCCTCGTCGTTCAAGTGTTCGGGCACACCTACCTGATGGGCGGATAGATTTTCCCATGGGTCGATGCATAGCAGATTGCCGATGGTGTAATGATGGCTAAGCAATGTGAGCAAGCAGGCGGAGCGCCCCCAAAAACTACCAATTTCGATGATGTCACCTTTTGGACAGGTGCGGAAAATTTCCATCAACGCGAAGATTTTTTCATCGCTTGTTTGGCCGTCGATACGCAGCGTATGATGCATCATCGACGCCATGTGCATGCGCGAAAGGACGGGTGCTTCATCTGGCAAATTGAGCTGAAAGGGTAGGCGCAGCGCATCATCCACTTGTTCGAATAGTAGGCGCTGGTGGGCAATGGAGTTGGCAGCAAAGGCTTGAGCATCCAGCGTGATAGGCAGTGCGTGCTCAGCAATTAATTGCTCGAGGTAGCGGCGAATGACGGGGTGGCGCGTGAAGATGTGGGTTACGTGCTCGCTTTTCACCAGCGCTAAAAAACTTTCCTCAAAGGCTGGGTCGGCAACGAAAGGAAGAAATTTCCATGTACTGTAAAGCGTGCGCGCGGGATCGTTGATGATGGAGGATGCACCAATGGTGCGCATGCCTTGCGATGCAAGTTGCTTCATCTGCGCCAAGGATTCGGGCGTGCCACCTGGAAAAAGTAAGCACGTGCTCATCGCTTGTATGCTTCTAGTTGTTGGGTGGTAATGTCTTTTAGCAACTGAACAAGCCGAGGGCCATAGGGTGCTGCCTCGAACAATCGGGTGTTGTGCTCGAGGATTTGATTGCGCAAATTCGCGGCATAGTCTGGGGTGTTGGCAAGGTGAACGGCGCGGGTGACAAAATCTTTCATATCGCTGGCAATCGGCGCGTCCTCAATCCCCATGACAGAATAATAGGAGTAAACAATGCGGCCGCGCGCGTAGCGTCCAGGCATAGTGACGATGGGAATGCCCAGGCCAAAGGCATATTGCGCGGTGGTGCCACCGCCGAAATGGATGGTATCGAGCACCGCATCGGCAACGTGAAGCACGCTGAAAAGTGCTTCAAGCATTAGCCATGGCATCCACACGATGCGCGATGGATCGCACTTACTAGTGAGGCGATGATAGACCATGTTGGTGGCCGTTTGCTGGGCACTGTCATTGAACAACACCAGCACGGCATTGAGGTCGCTGGCCAATATATCGGCGAGCACATCGTCGTAATCGGGATGAAATTTTTGAATCTTCATGGGGCAGACATAAAGTTTTTTGTCGGCAGGCAAGCCCAATTCCTCACGCGTTAGCCAGCGCTCTGGCTTGGTGGGGTGTTTGAAAACGGTATCAATGCCTTCGTTACATAATAGCTGCTCGGTGTAATTCTCAGCTGCGTGCGGCGGCTCGTAGGAGCGCGAGGAAATTACATAGTCGATGGTATCGATGCCCGTTGTTTCGGGGTGGCCTTGGAAACACATTTGATAGGGCGCAAGGCGTGCCATTGCCATGTAGTGCGTTGTCGAATCCATACCGATATCGGTATAAATCAGTAAATCGAGCTTGTGGTTGGCGATGACAGCCTGAGAAGACCC
The DNA here is from genome assembly GCA_963205305.1 of Pseudomonadota bacterium. Classification (GTDB taxonomy): domain Bacteria; phylum Pseudomonadota; class Alphaproteobacteria; order Rickettsiales; family UBA3002; genus QFOX01. The sequence goes on from CAUJIC010000010.1 coordinate 15,728, forward strand.
CACACTTTTGGTGAGCGGAACAATAGGCACGCCTGCATCCATAATTTCTTGGATTTTCTCGTCCATCACATCCGATAGATTAAAGAACGTGACGGAAAAATCGGGGTGCGCCGCAACGCTGAGCATGGCACCACGATAGCAATTACCCACCGAGTGATGGTACATATAGCGCGAGACAAAACCTACCTTGATGGGGCCCGCGCGATCCGCAGGTGCAGCTTTGCAGTGTGGCGCGGTGAAGTTGAGCAGCGGGAATAGCTTGCGTAACATACGCGTATAGCTGCGCAGAACTTCTTTATTATCACGGTTATGAAACGCCAAACTGAAGAGTGGGTGATTATCCATCAAATCTTCGAGGATGAGTTTCTCTTGTGAGAATCTATCGATAGCAGCCTGAAACGCAGCGCGTGCAGCATCGATATGGGCATTCGATTCAAAATCGTTCGGCATGTAAAGTTCATACACCATACGATAGGGCAGCGGCACGCGGTGCTTGCTGATGAGCGCCTGATAGGCGGCATCTGCCTCTGCCACGCGGCCACAGACCTTGAGCGCGAAGCAATAATGGTGATGCATCTCGAGGTGATTCGGAAAGCGCGGAAGAATGGATTCAAGGTAGGTAGGCACTTCCTCGACCTGATGGAACATGACAAGCAAGTTTGCTAGCGTGCAATGCGCTTGGGCATTATCGGGCGCCATTTGGGTCACATTGTGGGCAATGGTAATTGCTTCGTTCGCTCTGTTCTGGTGCTGCAACACCTTACACATCAGCAAATAGCTATCGACATGGGTTGGGTCGGCGTGGATGGCGCGGTTCAGGTAATCCGTGGCGAGTTTTGAATTGCCCGTGCCAAACAATATGAAGCCGACATAATATAATGCTTCCGCATGGGTTGGATTTTGTTTGGTGACCTGAAAAAATAAATCAATCGCCTCTTGCATTCGGTTCTTCTGAAAGGCGCTGTGGGCGCGTTTCATAAGCTGACGAGTGTTGGCGACAACTTGATTCATTGAAGTTGCCCTAACCTTGTAAAATCTGATCCAGCGTTTGCGCCACGGTAGCAAGCTGGTGCTGGGGTATATCGCAATAGAAAGGTAGCGATATGACCGACCTGCCTAGTCGCTCGGTGACAGATAAATCGCCATGCGGGTATTTGGCATAGGCGGGTTGCGCAAGGCAGCCTTTATCCCACCATTGGCGGGCTTTAATGCCGCGTACTTGCAGCTGTGAAATCACCGCATCGGCTGTTTCGGTCGGCAGGCGCACATTGCAGGTAGTGCTCACGGCATCCTCGGGGAACCAGAGGGTGAGGTTATGTTTTTTCGCAACGGGCTCCAGCACGCTTTTGCAGTACTCCGTGGTCGCGACCCATTGCTTGCGGCGCTCGGGCCATAAATCGAGCGCAGCATGCCCAACAGCAGCACTGTACTCGCTCATTTTCGAGTTGATGCCAGGGATGGAAATGCGGCGCGTGTAATAACCAAAGTTGGTTTGTTCATGCACGTGGCGCACAAGGCCAGCATCGCTTGAAATAATGACAGCGCCTTCGCCCACGCCAATAATTTTGGTGGCGTGCATACTAAACACCACTGCCGTTTTACCAAACTTCACATTGCGGAAGCTATCGATGCAGGAGGCGGCATCCACCACTACAGGAATGGATGTTTCAGCAGTGAATTTATCCCATGCCTGAATATCCACTGTTTTGCCGAAGGGCGCGACGACGAGCACAGCACCAATGATACCCTTAATGTGTGGGATTTGTTTCTTGAGTGTTTCAGGGTCCAGCGCCCACGTGGTCTCATCTACATCGACGAAATAGGGCGTCAATTCCGAAGCAATGGCCGAAGCGGGGGTGGCCACAAATGTCCACGAGGGGACAAGGCACAAGCTGTCTTTCGGTAAATTGAGCGCACGCAGCACGCTGATGAGGCCAGCGGTTGCACTTGCTGCCGTTACGGTGTTATCGGGCGAGACTTTGAAATGTTCGGCAAGACGCGCCTTGAGCGATACCTCCAGTGGGCCAAAATTACTGTACCAGCGCGCGGCATCAATGCGTTCTAAATACGGCAAAATATCCTTTGCGGTAGGTAAAAGTGGGCGAAACATTTCAATTGTTTCAAAGGCTTGTTCCATCGGTGCTTCCATCGCAAGGGCGTGCATTGTTGGTCTCCACTAGACTAAAGTTTTGTTTTATTAGCAACTAATAACACCTAAATAAGCAATCTTTGTGCCATGGGGTGGAAGTGTTGTGTGTATGGTTCTGATTAGCATCTTGCGTTGAGATTAAACTACGCCATAGTTGGTTAGCGGTTCACCCCGATAGAGAAAGACTCGTTATGAAAATGCTCCATCGCTTTGTTTTGCTTGCGCTCGTAGTTGCCGCCTTCATGCAGCCTGCATTCGCTGCTCAGCCAACGGTCGAGTTTGAACTCGATAATTCGACGAATCCTTCAGCCTACGAGGAAACACTGCCGACGGGCGATGCCGAGCAAACACCAGTAATTAACGCTGCGCCTGAACCAGCCAAGGCTGTGGCACCAGCGGCGCGTAGCATTAAAAAGCCTGCCGCCAAGCCTGCGAAAGTGGCCCCCGAACCTGCGCCAGAGCCACGCGATATTCCGCTGATTGAAACCATCAACGATGTGATTGTTAGTCCGGAAATTCGCTATGTAACAGGTGGCGTGGGCGAAGATGAAGAGCGCGATATTATCGCCAGTAAGCCCAATTATAACCTCTATGTGATGAGCGCCAACGAGACAGGCAATTTCATGGGCGATGCCCGCGTGGTGATTGCCCGCAAGCAAGGCGAGGCCATGGAAATTGTGCTGGATGTGGTTTCGGGCCCGCTGCTCTATGTGGCCCTGCCTGTGGGTACCTATACCCTGAGTGCATCGCTTGGCGCGCAGAGCAAACGCGTCAACTTCAAAATCAAGGAAAAGGGTACGCCACCTAATATCCATCTAGGATGGAAGACGTCAGGCGCACACTGATGCGTAAACGCCACTCGCGATGGCGCTAAATTTCTGTTATAAAGAAGAAATAGCCCTGCGCTAACGTTGGCGCTGAGGCTTTGTTCGATACGTAAACAGGAGTTTCGATGACTGATATCATGGAATGCGATGTGCTGATTGTGGGGGCGGGGCCCGCTGGGTTATCTGCCGCCATACGCCTCAAGCAGCTATCGCCCGATTGCAACGTCATGCTCATCGAAAAAGGTTCGGAAGTAGGGGCGCATATTTTATCAGGTGCCGTGTTCGACCCCAAAGCCCTCAATGAATTACTACCCGATTGGAAAGCGCTTGGCGCGCCGCTGAATGTGGAAGTCAAAAGCGATAGTTTCAACCTGCTTACCCGCGCAGGGAAATTCAAGCTGCCCACCCCGCCGCAAATGAAAAACCATGGCAATTACATTATCTCGCTCGCGAATCTCTGCCGTTGGTTGGCGCAACAAGCTGAGGGTTTAGGCGTACAGATTTTTGCGGGCTTCACGGGTGCCGAGGCCATTATCGAAGATGGTGCGGTGAAGGGCATCCGCACGGGGGCGTTTGGCATTGGTAAGCATGGCGAGCAAAAAGCTACCTATCAGCCGCCGATGGAATTGCGTGCGAAGCTGACCCTATTTGCCGAGGGCTGTCGTGGCTCGCTGAGCCAAAAATTGATGGAAACATTCAAGTTGCGCGAGGGCGTGCAGCCCCAAACCTACGGCATCGGCATCAAGGAAATTTGGCAAGTGGCGCCCGAAAAGCATCAGCTTGGCCGTGTGGAGCACAGCATTGGTTGGCCAATGGACACGAGCACTTATGGCGGTTCGTTCCTCTATCATCTGGAGGATAACCAAGTGGCGGTCGGCTATGTGGTGGGGCTGGATTATACGAACCCTTACCTCGACCCGTTCAAGGAATTTCAGCGTTTCAAAACGCACCCGAAAATTCGCCCGTTGTTTGAAGGCGGCAAGCGGCTGGTCTATGGTGCACGGGCAATTAACGAGGGCGGTTGGCAATCCATACCCAAACTCACCTTTGCGGGTGGCGCGTTGATTGGGTGCAGTGCCGGTTTCCTCAATGTGCCGCGCATTAAGGGCAGCCACACGGCCATGAAATCGGGTGCGCTGGCGGCCGAGGCGGCAGTGGCCGCGCTCGCGGGCAGTGGAGATATGTCAGCGTATGAGTCAGCTCTCAAAGCCTCATGGCTGGGCAAGGAGCTGCATGGCGTGCGTAATATTCGTCCCAGCTTTCAGTTCGGTATGTGGGCAGGCTTGGTGCTTTCGGCCATCGATACCTATCTGTTTGGTGGCCGCGCACCGTGGACATTGAAGCACCATGCCGACCACACAGCGCTGAAGCCAGCGGCACCTTGCCACAAAATCGAGTATCCAGCCCCTGATGGTGTTGTGAGTTTCGACCGCTTATCTTCGGTCTACTTAAGCAACACCAACCACGAGGAAGACCAGCCCGCGCACCTAACGCTTAAGAATGCGAATGTGCCAGTGGCCACGAATTTAGCGGTATATGATGGCCCTGAGGCACGTTATTGCCCTGCGGGCGTGTATGAATTTGTGGAGGAGGCGGGCAGCAAGCGCTTGCAAATCAATGCGCAGAACTGCGTTCACTGTAAAACGTGCGACATCAAAGACCCGACGCAAAATATCGTCTGGGTTACGCCTGAGGGCGGCGGTGGGCCAAATTATCCGAATATGTAGCGACTAACCGTAGATCGCTTGGTAAGGGATAGGGCGCTTGGTGTTTGCGTCCGTCACGATTTCGCCGCTTTCAAACGCTGCGCCGATGAAGTCGATGCCCTGTGTAGGGTCGATAACGCGGCAAGGCTTCACGGTTTTGCCTTTGTACTTACGAAGTTCCGTTACCGCGCCACGTAATTCTGGGTTGTTCTTACTGCTCATAAAATCCTCGTTTCGCGTGCGGATTGCACGCATTTCATTTGATAGGCGCCGCAATATCATGTATGACGCGGCAGATGCAAGCAATTTTCCACTGGAGTCGCGATATTATGCCAAAAAGGATGTATTTCCAAGGCTTCCAGCGTGTTTTAGGGGTGTTTGTTTCTAGCGTGCTACTTGTATCACCTGCCATGGCGGGCGATGCGCGCAAGCAGATAGAGAAGGAAACGGTTGGCGAAACGCTTGTTAAACCCGAAACCCATGTACAAGCCGGCCTTGCGGGCAGCTTTCTTTCGGGGCGTTTTGCGAAGCAGAACAAAGATTTAACTGAGGCTGCTAAATTTTTGAACGATACGTTGAAGCGTGACCCCGATAATGAAATTCTACAACAAGATGCCATGCGTATGTCGCTGCTCGCGGGCGATATTACTACGGCAACGCAGCTAGCACGCAGCATCGTCAAAAAAAATGCTTCCGACCCGCTGGTCGCGAATTTGCTGATGCTTGACGCAATCAAAGCCAATGATTTTACAGGGGCAAAGGCGGCAATCAATGCGTCGAGTGGCGCTGGTTTGTTCGGTCTTATTCGCCCCGTGATGATGGAATGGGTCGGCGTTGCCGCAAATGAAAGCAAGCGCCCGATTGATATGAAAGCTGCGATAGATAAAGCAGGCTTCTTTGCGCCATTCATCAATTACCACGCCGCGTTGATGAACGATGTCACGGGTAATGCGGCAGCGGCTCAGGTTGCATACGCAAAGTCGAATGTCGATCCAGCGGTGACGCCTTATCGAGTGGTCGAGGCATTGGCGAATTTCTATCAGCGCCAAGGTAAGATCGATCAGGCGCAGGCCGTCTATGATGCGTATGCCAAGGCGAACCCACAATCCACCCTGTTGCCTGATAAGCTAGATGTGAAGCAAGTGCCAAAGCCAATGATTGCGGACGCTAAGCAAGGCATAGCGGAGCTTTATTTTACCACTGCTAGCATTTTGTTCGGCGAAGAAGCAACGCAGGATACGTTCCTTTATTTGCGCCTTGCGCTGGATTTACGCCCAGATTTGCCACCCGCACAACTGATGTTGGCGAATCTCTATGAACAGGTGGAAGATTATAAACAGGCCATCGCCACCTACGATGCGATTCCGGAAGGCACTGTTTTCTATCGTCGCGCGCAAATTCGCAAAGCGTTGAATTACGAAGCACTGGGGCAAAAAGATAAAGCGGTATCGCTGCTTGATGCACTCGCCGCGCGTTATCCGAACGATGCGGTGGCGCTAATAAGCAAGGGTGACATGCTGCGTGAGGCAAAAAAATATGCCGATGCCGCGCAGTCGTACAGCATGGCGATTGCACGTACGGAGCCATTGGGTGAGGCTGATTGGCCGTTGCTTTATGCGCGTGGCATCAGCTACGAGCGCGCCAATATGTGGGGTAAAGCCGAGGCAGATTTCACCCGTGCACTAAGCCTCTCACCCGAACAGCCGGATGTGCTGAACTATTTGGGCTATAGCTGGCTAACGATGAACAAGAATCTTACCAAGGCGCGTAAATATTTAGAATCGGCGCTTGAGCAGCGCCCAGATGATGCCCACATCATGGATTCGGTCGGCTGGGCGTATTACCTAACGGGAGATTTCAAATCGGCCGTCGAAAAATTTGAGCAAGCGATTGAGTTGATGCCCGATGATGTAACGATAAACGAGCATTTGGGTGATGCTTATTGGCGTGTTGACCGAAAAACGGAGGCGCGCTTCCAATGGGAGAGGGCACTCATTTTCCAACCCGAGAAAGATGTAGCCGAAGAATTGCGTAATAAGTTGGCCAAAGGTATGCCTGCCTTTGTGCCACCTGCAGAAACCACCGCCAAAAAACCACAAGCGACCGCAGTGGTCGGTGCGCCTGCAGTTCAGGTTCCCTAATGCCACCACTCACGCTGTATGCGCCAGCGAAGCTAAACCTTTTTTTGCATATGCTTGCTCGTCGTGCCGATGGCTATCACGAGATTGAATCGCTCGTCGCCTTTACTGAACTAGCGGATGAACTGACCATTGAGCCTGCGCCAACACTATCGCTCGAGGTAAGGGGTGAATTCGCGAGTGATGCAGGCGGCGGTATGCATAACCTAGTGCTTAAAGCGGCCGCGATGCTGCAAACTCATAGCTATAATACGTTGCAGGGCGCGCAGATCACGCTTACCAAGCATATCCCCGTTGGTGCAGGGCTTGGCGGTGGTTCAGCAGATGCAGCGGCGGCATTGCGTGGGCTTAATCAGTTTTGGGGCTTAGGGTTTGATACAGCGACATTACAGCGCATTGCGAGCACTCTTGGTGCCGATGTGGCGATGTGTATCGAGAGCGTGCCCACCATTGCGCGTGGGGTGGGCGAGGTACTCGCACCCCTTACAAAGCCGCTGCCAAAAATATATGTGGTGCTGGTTCATCCGCGCGTACCGCTGCTAACAAAAGATGTATATGCCGCGCTTGAAATGCCCACGAGCATTGCGCCATGGGTAGAGACAGTCGTCACGCCGAATGATTTTTTTGCCTCCCTTGCGCCAACGCGCAATCACCTCCAGCGGGCGGCCATTAGCATCAGTCCTGTGGTTGCGGAGCTATTGCTAGCGCTTGAGACGCTTCAGCCTGCTGCCAACTTTGTGCGCATGACTGGTAGTGGCGCGTGTTGCTATGCGCTGTTCGAGGATGCAGAGCATGCGAGAAAATCAGCAGAGACTATTCGTCAGCAGCAGCCTGAGTGGTGGGTACAATCGACCGAGCTACGTACCAGCTAGCTTGCTTATTTATTGGCGGCGTCAGCAGCTTTCACTTTGGCTTCGAGATCTTCCAAGCTCATGCCGTGAGGTACAATTTCCTGACCAATAGCGAAGGTTGGCGTGCCTTGAATGTTGATTTTGATACCAATTTCTCGCGTGGCTAACAGTAAATCTTCGACTTCTTTTTTACCAGACTCAGCCTTGATTTTTTCGGGATCCATTCCCAGTTCTTTCGCATAGTCTAGGACGACTTTATCATCGACACGGCCTTCATGCGTCATCACCTTCTCGTGGAAGCTAAAATATTTATCAGGGTAGAGGCGATTGATGGCGATACCAAGCTTGGCATTCATATCCGAAACAGGGCCAAAAATTGGATATTCGTGGAATACGATGCGAACGGTTTTATCTTTCTTCATGAGCGCTTCTAGGTTCTTGAACATGGTTTTGCAGGCGCCGCAGTTATAATCGAAGAATTCTGCAACTACGCGTTTTGAATCTTTCGGGCCATGGGAGGCAGTTTCTTTGTTATTAAAAATAAAGCCGCTAATGGCAGGGTCTTTCAGGACATCGCTGTTTGCCGAGGTTTGGATTTTTTGCTGATCCATCTGGAATTTCTGTACCGATTGAAGAATCAATTTGGGCTCCTCCATAATCACTTGGCGCACAACTTTTTTAATCTGCTCTTCACTTCCTTTGCCAACGGCGACAGGGCTTCCAGTACTGGCGATGACAGAGCCGCCAATAGCTGTACCAGCGAGTAAACCAATAATCAGTTGTGCGTATTTCATGGGGTTCTCCTTTGATGAATGGGGCGATTGTGCGTGAGCGCCGTGCAATGGCAAGCAAAATTAGCGTTAGAACAGCGAATCAGCGTTCTTCTTTTTATCAAGTTGGGCTTTTGCGTCACGTTCGAGATCATCGAGTTGCAGGGTCAGTGAGGCGTCGTTGCCGGCGCTACCGCGTGCGCGGGCAGTGTGTTGCAACACGGTTTCGTAGTCGCCTGCAAGCGCGGCTTCCTCGGCCAGTGCTGCATAGGAAGCGCCCAGTTTGCCTTGCTTGCCATAGGCAATAGCGAGCTGGCGCCATGTCACGTCATAGCTATCATCTAGTTTACGTGAACGCTCCAGCAGAGTGATGGCTAGTGGCAATTGTGCAGGTTTGTTCTGTGCAATCAGACTTTTGGCATATTCGGTGGTAATGAGCGCAGAGTCCGGCTTCAATGTGCTGGCTTTGGCATAGGCGGCGCTTGCGGCTTCAACCTTGCCGTTTTCGAACAGGATTTGTCCCTTGGTATCATAGAAAAACGCATCTTTGGGGTATTCTTTGATGAGTGCATTGATGCCTGCCAGGGCTTCATCGAAATGGCTGCGCTTGAAATCGGCCATGGCACGTGCGTAGCGCGCGGCGACAGATTTATCCGATAGTGGATAAAGATTCAGCGTTGTTTCGTAGGTTTCGGTGAATGCCACGAGCTTTGCTAGCATGCGCGCATGCATAGCCACGAAATTACTTGGCACTTGGTCGATGGGAACTGCGGATTGGGCAAGGTGATTGCGCATGGTGGCGATGCGTTCCGAGGAAAGTGGGTGGTCGGTACTGTATTTATCGCGCGCGATGCCACCTGATTCGCGGCGGCGCAGCACTTCAAACATTTCGAGCATGCCGTTGGTCGAAATATCGAGCGTATCAAGATAGCTAAGCGCCGCGTGGTCGGCGGATTGCTCGTTGAGGCGGATATCACTCATTAACCCACGCTTGGCCATATTTTGGCTGCCCATAATGATGCCTGTACCTGCTTGGCCTGCACCGCCAATGACCGCTGCAGCCCCAGCCACTGTGCCAATGATGCTACCCAAAACGGCGCGCGTTGTTTTCTCGTGCAACTGCGATAGGTGTGCGCCCGCGATGTGGCCAGTCTCGTGGGCAATCACACCGATGAGCATACCGGGGTTCTTTGCTTCGCGAATTAGCCCCGTATTCAGAAAAATATTGAGGCCACCCGCGACGCTGGCATTAATCTCAGGGTTGGCGACAATAAAAATCCGTACTGAATCAGGTGTAATATCCGCCGCCTCGAATATAGGGCGAGAAAAAGCGTACAGCGTATTCTCGATTTCGGCATCACGAATCAAACCCGCTTGCACGCCAAGTGGCAGCAGCGTGGCGCAGAGTATAGCGAGGCATTTTTTTAGCATGCAGCACTCACCAAAAAAGCTAGCTTTCGAGAACGCGGCTCCACCAACCTTTTTTCTTCGCGCCTGTCTCGCCCGAGGATTGGGACGTGATGGGCGATGCAATAGCAGCTGGGTTCGTCTGTTTTTCGCTTAAGCCAATGATGGAAGGCTGGCGTGAGGGTTGTGCTGCAGGTGTAGGGGCGTTGTAGCCGCTTGAGCTGTAGCTGGTTGGCACGGGCTCGTAGTTGCCGCGTGCTGCTGGCTGAGTGCTCTCGCTGCCATCAGCAGCTGCATCGGAACTACCTTCGCTGCGGATTGGGTTGCCAATGCTGCCATCCTCACGGCGAGGGCGATCGCCACGTGGGCGGTTTTTGCCACCACGGCGGCCGCGACGACGGTTACGATCACCACGTGGTTCACGGGCGATGGGTTGGCCGTTTTCATCGAGTTGCACGGGTGCTGCCTCGGCGCCTTCACCGTTTGCGGCTTCAGCCACTTGGGCAGGATCACGCGGGGTGCGATCAGGGCGATCGCCACGGTTGCGGTTACGGTTACGATCACGGCCACCACGTTCACGGCGCGGGCGATCGCCACGTGGCTCGCGCGGTTCACGCGTCGCAAATTCGGCATTGTCGGTTTCAGGTGCCACGCCAATGATCTCATCGTCATCGGGCTGTGGCTCGTAGGCGTCGTCCTCGGGGTTGCTGGGGGCAACGGCATTGGCGAAGCTGACGCCACCTGATTGACCCTCGCGGCCACCACGGCGGCCACGGCGTGCGCCACCACGTCCGCCGCGCTGGTTATCAGCGGCTTTCACGGTTTCGTGCAGAATTTCTTTACCATCCGCCGTGATTTTAATCAGGCGGTGGTTACCCGTGATGATGCTCGCATCCATGAGGATGGAAACAGCGATGTTATAGCGTTGCTCGATCGCTTGCAGCGCCGCACGTTTTTCGTTCAGCAGGTAGAGTGCAGCCTCGGGGTGGGTGGTCACACGCAGTGCCACGTAATCGCCCGTTGCGGCTTCTTTCTCGAGCGCGCGGATGATTTGGATGCCGACAGTTTCCACCGAGTGGATATAACCTGTGCCACGGCAATGTGGGCACATCACGCCCATCGCTTCGGAGATTGAAGGACGCAGGCGCTGGCGCGAGAGTTCCATCAGGCCAAAGGTGCTGATGCGGCCAATTTGGATTTTAGCGCGATCCGCCTTCAGCGAATCCTTCATGACGCGTTCGACCTGCTTACGGTTTTTGCCATAGCCCATATCGATGAAATCGATAACGATAAGGCCAGCTAAATCGCGTAGGCGCAGTTGACGGCCAATCTCGGCTGCCGCTTCCATGTTGGTTTTGAGCGCGGTTTCTTCCACGTTACGCTCAGTCGTCGAACGACCCGAGTTCACGTCGATAGAAATGAGCGCTTCGGTGGGGTGAATCACCAAATAGCCGCCCGATGGCAGGCGCACTTGCGGTTCCGTCATCCCCGAAAGCTGCTCTTCAACGCCTGCATAGGCGAAGATGGGCATAGATTCTTTGTAGAGTTTCACGCGGGCAGCGTGGCTTGGCATCAGCATCCGCATGAAGTCTTTGGCTTCGTTGTAGGCTGGCTCGCCCTCAATAATCACTTCCTCGACATCACTTGTATACAAGTCACGAAGTGACCGCTTGATGAGGTTTCCTTCCTCGTAAATGAGGGCAGGGGCGGAAGAGGCGAGGGTCTGCTCGCGGATTTGGTTCCATAATTTGACGAGATATTCGTAATCGCGGCGGATTTCGGCCTTGGTTCGGTCGATCCCTGCGGTGCGGATAATCACGCTCATGCCGCGGTGGGTACGCATTTCCGAGGCGACTTCTTTGAGGCGTTTGCGCGTTTCGCGGTCGGTAATTTTGCGACTGATCCCGCCGCCTTTGGGCGAGTTTGGCATCAGCACTGCCGCGCGGCCAGCGAGCGAAATGAAGGTGGTGAGCGAGCAACCTTTGTTGCCACGTTCTTCCTTAATCACCTGCACCAGCACAATCTGGTTACGTTTAATCACTTCCTGAATACGGTAGCGGCGGTGGAACGCAGTGCGGCCATTGCTGCGGTTATCGCGGCTGCGAGTCTCTTCGCCATCCTCAGCGGTGGTTTCGTTGGCTGAGGAGCCATCTTCGGCCGTAGTGGCTTCGGTGTTCAACTCATCGACTGGCTGGCTATCTTCGGGCAATGGGTCGGAATGGATAGCAAAGCTTTCGGCATTCAGTGGTTCAACGGCATAAGTTGCGGTCGATTCGGCCGTGTCGAAGCTGTGGGCAGGGATTTCAACAGGTGGCAAGTCAGGCATCGATGATACAATTGCCGAGTCTTGTGCGCTGGATTCGTTGATGGCAACCACGGCGTCGTTGCTTGGTGCTGCATCGGTGATGATGGCGTCGTCGTCAGCGGTGAAATCATCCTCGAAGCTTTCGCCATCGTTATCGCTGCGGCCACGACGACGCGACTCACGGGCTGCTTGTTCGCGCTCGAATGCCTCGTCCTCGGCAGCTTCTTCGGCTTCAGCTTCGGCAATCTGCTCGGCGAGCAAGCGTTGCTTATCCTCAGCGGTCAGTTGGTAATAATCGGGGTGAATTTCCGAGAAGGGAAGGAACCCTTGCTTGCCACCGCCATATTCAACAAAGGCCGCCTGAAGCGATGGCTCCACGCGAGTGATTTTGGCGAGGTAAATATTACCCTTGTTCTGGGCCTTGGATGTGGACACGAAGTCGTAGTCGTAGACGGTGTCGTTATCGAGCATTACCACGCGGGTTTCATCCGTATGGGCTGCATCAATCAGCATGCGTTTGGTCATTGTAGTCTCCTGTTTCGTGCATCAAAACACGACAGGACCACTCGAAATTAGCCGCGATTTAGCGCGGCGTGGCAGCCATCAGCTGCACACCCCATTAAGCGTAGGTAGGGGGAATCCCCGCCCGCGTTCACTAGGTAACTGGATTGAAAAACCGCTATTTTTTGCGCCGATGGCGCATGGTGAAGCGGTTCTCATGATTGTTTCGAATGGTGCCATCGAGGTGCTTTGACGCGCACTTTCATTTGCAAATGTTAATCATACCCTGCTGCGCTCCCCAAACGTTCATGTCATGCATGGTTTGGGCCGCAACCGAATTTCGTTTCGTGAATCGACTATAGGGGTGTGGATAGGCGATATCAAGTTGAAAAAAAACAATGACCGTGGCTAATGGAGCCATGGCAACATGGTGTCGGATGATTTTGGGGATGGGCTGCGCGCTGTTATTGGCGCTTGCAGCCAATGGTGCTGTTGCCCAAGATTTATCAGGGGTGGTGATCACCCCTACCGCTACAGGCTCCGAGCTATTGACATTCAACACAAATTCTCCGCTTACCGTGGTGAAATCGTTCGTGCTGAGCAACCCTAATCGGGTGGCGATTGATATTTCACGGGTGGATTCGGCTACGTTCAAACTTCCAAAACCTAATACAAGCCAGTTGGTTAAGGCGGTGCGCTTTGGGCAGTACGACGCCACTACCTCGCGCATAGTGCTGGATTTAACCGCACCCGCAAAAATCGTCGCCACCCGTTCAGGCTCGCCGATGACGGTCGAGATTATGGCCACAGGTGCCATCAAGGCGGGGCAAAAGGAAAAATATAAACCATTGATTTTCATTGATGCGGGCCATGGTGGTCAAGACCCAGGGGCGATAGGCAAGCACAATACCCACGAGAAGGATGTAACGTTAAATTATACCAAAGCCCTGCGCGATGCGTTGATCGCTACAGGCAAATATCGGGTGGGGCTGACACGAGAGGACGATCATTTTATTATGTTGCCCGAGCGGGTAGCAATTGCCCGTCGTCAAAAAGCGGATATGTTTATTTCATTACATGCCGATTCGAACCCCAATCCCGAAGCAAGTGGTCTATCTATCTATACCTTATCGGAAACCGCATCGGATGATGAATCGGCCGCGTTGGCTGAGCGCGAGAACAAGGCCGATATTATTCCGGGCATTGATTTAAGTGGCACGGATGCCGACGTGGCCAGCATCCTTATTGACCTCACCCAGCGTGAAACCATGAATAAATCGTCGAAGTTTGCGGATTTGGTGGTGAAGAATCTGCACCCCAAAATTAACAAACTTGAAAAGACGCACCGCTATGCAGGTTTCAGGGTGTTGAAGGCGCCAGATATTCCCTCGGTGCTTATTGAGCTGGGCTTTTTGACCAATGAGAAAAATGAGCATCTCCTCCTGACGGCAGAATATCGCGAGCGCGTGGTGGAATCGGTAGTGAAGGGCATTGACCGATTCTATGCGGGGGAGTAGCACCAAAACCCCATGAATGAGATGTTCACTCCACCTATCCAGCCCCCCATTGCGCCGCCCCCCAAAAAGCGTCGCAAATCGCCGCTGTTGCGCGTGGCTCAGTGGCTATTTGCCACCGCATTTCTTGGGCTGATTGTTGGGGTGGTCACCGTAGCGCTGGTCATTCAGCATTACAGCGCCGATTTACCTTCGACCGATCAACTAAGCAATTATAACCCTGCCGTTGTGACACGCCTTTATGCTGCCGATGGCAAGCTGATGGCAGAATATGCCAAGGAGAAGCGCTTCTTCCTTCCGCTTTCGGCGATTCCACAAAAAGTGCAGCAGGCGTTTATTTCCGCCGAGGATAAGAATTTCTATTCGCACCAAGGTGTCGATATCATGGGGACGGCGCGGGCGCTGCGCAATAATGTGCTCAATGCAGGTAAGGGGCACTCGATGGCGGGGGGATCCACCATCACCCAACAAGTGGTAAAAAACTTTTTGCTCACGAGCGAAAAATCGTTCGAGCGCAAAATCAAGGAGGCCATTCTCGCCTACCGCATCAGCAACAGTTACAGCAAAGAGAAGATCCTCGAACTTTACTTGAACGAGATTTATCTGGGGCTGGGCACCTACGGTGTCGCGGCGGCGGCGATTAATTATTTCGATAAATCGCTCGACCAATTAACGACGGAAGAGGCAGCACTGCTTGCAGCATTCCCGAAAGCGCCTGCCTATTTCGACCCTGCGAAAAACTATCAGCGTGCGCTGGAGCGTCGCAATTACGTGATTGGCCGCATGCAGGAAGATGGAGCCATTGATATGGCCGAAGCCACGCGTGCGAAGGCGGTTCCCATTCTCACCCGCGAGCGTAACCGCGACGAAGTGGCGCATGCTGAATTCTTTGCCGAAGAAGTACGCCGTGCGCTGGCAGCTATGTACGGCAGCAACGTGCTCTATGAAGGTGGGTTGTTTGTTAAAACTACGCTGAATACGGCGTATCAGGCATACGCAGACCGCGCGCTGCGCCAAGCCCTCATGATGTATGACCAGCGTCATGGCTATCGCGGCGCTATTGCTACCCTGAAAAATGATGAGGGTGATTGGGCTAAAGCGCTAGAGCGCGTGCGCGAAGAACGCACCATTACCCTTTATGAATCGCAAACCCTTGCAGCGGTCGAGCGCATTTCGCCGAAATTAGATCTGGTATTACTCGATGGTAAGCATGGCACCATTACGGCCGAGGGCATGGCATGGGCAGGCGCGCCGAAATTTGCGGTGGGCGATGTGTTACTTGTGGAGCCAACGAACGATGCCAAGGGTAGCTATCGCCTACTGCAAATTCCACAAGTGAATGGCGCGATGGTAGTGATGGATCCGCACACGGGCAAGGTTCTGGCCATGTCGGGCGGCTATGCTTATGGCAAATCGGAGTTCAACCGTGCCACGCAGGCCAAGCGCCAGCCTGGGTCGGCGTTCAAGCCGCTTGTCTACCTCACCGCACTCGAAAATGGTTTCAGCCCCACTTCGGTTATCGTCGATGGTCCCATCTCGTTGCCGCAAGGTCCAGGTTTGCCGATGTGGGAGCCCAAAAACTACGAGGGTGATTACATGGGGCCTGTAACGTTCCGCACCGCGCTCGAGCATTCACGTAATGCCGTTACCGTTCGCATAGCCCAGATGATTGGCATTAAACGCATCAAGCGGGTGGCGAAGCGCTTTGGCATTTATGAGGACGAAGCCGCTGAAAACTATTCGATGGTGTTGGGCGCAAAGGAAACTACGCTGCTTAAGCTCACCAATGCCTATGGCATGATTGCTAACGGTGGTCGCCGTGTATCGCCATGGTTTATCGAGCGCATTGATGACCGTAATGGCGCGACGATTTTTCGGCGTGATACTCGCCCCTGCGAAGCCTGCATGGTGCCCGCGCAAACGGGCACATCAACTATTGCACCCACGCTAGAAGATGAACGCGAACGCGTGATAGACCCCCGCGTGGCGTATCAAATCACCTCGATTCTGCAAGGGGTGGTGCAGCGTGGCACAGGTTCCGCCGCCAAGGTTCTTGGGCGACCTGTGGCAGGCAAAACCGGAACCACGAACGATTCGCGTGATACATGGTTCATTGGCTATACGCCCGAACTGGTCGTTGGCACCTATATCGGGTTTGATACTCCCAAATCGATGGGTGAAAAAGAAACAGGTGGGCGTGTCGCCATTCAAGGCTTCATTAAATTCATGCAGCAGGCCGAGGGGTCGCTACCCATCAAAGAGTTCCGTGCACCTCCAGGTATCCGTGAAGTGATGATTAATCGTAAGAGCGGCCAACCAATTTATGAAGGTGAATCGATGGAAGAGGGGGGCTCTACTATTCTTGAGGCGTTCCTCACGGGTGGGCCTATCTTTAAGCCGCAAAATGAATTGGCCGAGGAGTTGAAGGATAAGGATAGCCAGCCCGAGGTCATTCGTGAGCCTATTGAAGAGGGTGCGGCCGAATATAAACCTGCGCCCGATGGGTTCGAGCGCCCAGCAGCGGGCACCATGGCTCCGTTCCAGCGGCCTGTCGACCCGCAAGGCTTCGACCCCAACACGGGTGCGGCCGTGGGCACAGGGGGGCTTTACTAATGCGTGCGGAAATTATTGCTTTCAAGTATCGGTTCGAAGCTCGACAAAATCTGCTAAACAGCAAACTTACTGTCGGCCAGCCGGCCCATTAGGCTTTGTCCCCGGAGTAGTATTACCCTTGTTCAGAAGCGCCCTGATCGATCCTTCAGGTGTTGACATAGGAGCTTCGACCGTATCCAAGGTTGTAGGACTATGACCTACATTCAAAGGTTCCGAACATCTTAAGGACGGATTAATTTTGTTATAAATATCATCTGCGATCTTATTTTTTTTCACCAATGTCGCTTCGTTTTCCGTTTTCTGTCTTATTAAATCCTTCTCGACCGCTTCTTTAGCGGCACGTTGTCCGCTAATTATATCAAAACTTTCTCGCTCTGAAGAAGAGGTAACTAAGCTATGTATTTTTACCAAAGCCATATCAATCATCAAACCATTGGGGCCACCCACTAAATGATTTTTTTTAGTAGCTACTTGATGCGCTAAAAGTTCGTTAGCCTCTGGTTTAGGGAGTTCTTGTTTTAAAGCTTCTTTATGCGCCTTCACATCATAACATGCATAGCCATTAGTAAGATCGAATTTTCCTGCAGCAGGATTGTTGATTGATTTGTCATTCATCGCGTCAACTAGCGCTTGGTTATGCGGCGGGTGGTTAGCCATATAATGTACTAGTTCTTTAAATTCGGGGGAGTTTACATTGCCCTCATATCCTACAGGATCTTTAGGAGTACGTGGCGTACTAGATTTAAGCAGCCCTGTACTCCACCGTTCGCCATTCGATTTATTGGTGCTTGAATCAGATAGTTTCTGAAGTAATGCTTCTCCACCAGCATTAGTGATAATCTTGGTTTGCTGGTAAGCGTTTAAGCTAGCGCCATTAAACGCGCTCTCAATTTCCTGACCTGTGAGTGGTTTATTGTTCATGACGTTTGCCCGGTTATGTTAGTTGATTTGTTTGGATGACTTTGGTTCTAAAACCAGTATAGTCAGGCTTGTTTAATATTTAGTTAACCCGCAACCCATTGTATGCGCGCAGAAATTATTGCCCTTAAAGACCAATTCGAATCATCGCAAGCGCTGCTCGCGAGGTGTCTTTGACTGGGACAATTTGCTGAAGCAGGCCGAGGCATTAAACGCCGAAGCCGAAAACCCCGATTTGTGGAATAACCCCGAAAACGCCCAAAAGGTAATGCGCGAGCGTAACCGCGTCGATAAGCAAATTGCAGATTTTAAACGTATCACTCAAGCCTTTGCGGATGGGGTGGAGTTGCACGAACTGGCGGAGGGTGAGGGGGATGAGTCCACCCGCGCCGAAAGCCAAGCGGAGTTGGAAGCGCTGGTTGCTGAAATCAGCAAAATGGAATTGGAAGCATTGCTAAACGGCGAGGCGGATCAGAACGATTGCTACATCGAAATTCACCCCGGTGCTGGCGGCACCGAATCGCAAGATTGGGCATTCATGCTCTACCGCATGTATCTCCGTTGGGGCGAGCGGCGCGGGTTTAAAACCGAAATTGTGGATGAACAAACGGGTGACGAAGCGGGCATTAAATCCGCCACTATCCGCCTTTCTGGCCACAATGCCTATGGCTGGGCGAAAACGGAAAGTGGTGTGCATCGCCTTGTGCGCATTTCACCGTTCGACTCCAACGCCCGCCGCCACACCAGCTTTGCGAGTGCGTGGGTCTATCCCGTGGTGGATGAAAACATCAACATCGTCATCGAGGAAAAAGATGTGAAGGTGGATACGTTCCGCAGCAGCGGTGCGGGAGGGCAGAACGTGAACAAGGTGGAATCCGCCGTGCGCCTCACGCACATCCCCACCAATATATCGGTTGCCTGCCAAAACCAGCGCAGCCAGCACCAAAACCGCGAGGAAGCATGGAAAATGCTGAAAGCCCGCCTCTATGAGCACGAGCTACGCAAGCAAGAAGCCGCGACGGATGCCCTGAACGCCCAAAAAACCGACAATAGCTGGGGTAACCAAATCCGCAGCTATGTGCTGCACCCCTACCAAATGGTGAAGGATTTGCGAACAGGCGCCGAGACCAGCAACACGCAAGGGGTGCTGGATGGGGATTTGGATATGTTCGTCAATGCGAGTTTGGCGGCAAGGGTGAAGGGGAATGTGGAGAAGTGACTATTGCTGCGGCCAGCTTTGTTCTAGTAACACGTAATTAACCGCGCGCCGCAACATTGTCGGTCCAATATAGTGAAAATGCACGGGCTCGATTGCTTTCATATATAATGCTCCGAATGCATTCAGGCAATGTACGCGATTTGCTAGAGAAACTTCGATTTCTCGTTTGGAAATAATCCGCACCCCGACACTAGAGCGAAACATTAAGTGTTTGTCGTTTGTACCAAGTATTACCTGAGCTTCGCTATCGTCAATGTTGATGAATTGGTCGACCACTGGGTAGCAATTAGCAAACAAATTTGTTCCATTTTCCTGAAGTAATGTTGAAACTGGGCAGCCGAGTGGAGAGGTTCGAAGACCTAAGGGTTTGACGATGCTATTACGCAAATTCATGAGTCGAGAAACACCACGTGGCGCATCATTAAGGAAACCATCGAGTATGCGTAATAAAAAATCGGATGCTTTGACGTATTCAAAATTAGATGATTCTACCTTGAGTGCGAAATAGTCCTCGTGATGAATTTTTTTGTCTGCCAATTGCTTGCGCAGTAACGATGATTCAGGAATTGCCTTAGTAGCAGTCGCCTTGTGCGGAAGGGTTGCATAGGATAGATAGGCTGGCTTTTTAGTAAGACCCGTCAGTGTACTACGAACAATTCCAGCATTACTGCGAACATTGTCACATACTAGCCGATGAAAAGTTCCTGCTGCTGCATCTAGCGAAAGGGTGGTTGTGGGGACTTGTATTTGAGCAAATTCTGGGGATTCAAGTACAGCTAAAATTGAAGGAGGAAGCAATTCAGTCAGTGAGGGAATAGTAGCTTCGTTAGCCAGCACCTTTTCTTTTAGCGGTTCAGGCAAATCACCGCCAATCTCATTAGTATGACAAGAAATGGCGAAGAAAGCTGGGTGGCGTTTGTCCTCGCTCAGCGGATAAAACTGATGCCATGTTTTGCCACCAAAACGCACGGTAAAAAGGCAATCTGCGGGAATGTTGACATAGCGTAATGCATGAACAAATTGCATGGGGTCTTTGGCAATAAGTTCATCCGTTGCAGTTGAGAAACGCAATTGTGCTCCACCGCTGCCAGAAATGGCGGTGAAGATGCGATGACCTGCATGGCGGTGATAAGGATGGCCATTTACGCCAACAGCGAATGAATAGAGTGAGGTTGCATCACCTTTGTTGAAATCGGTTCCGCCCAGTTTAGCTGAGGGTTCTTCTAATTCGTCTATAAAGGTATTATGATGTTTCTGCCTAGCGGTTGTATTGCGAATTAGATGGTCGCCCGATCCGTGGCCTAATTGAGCAATCAGTGATATTTCAACAGGTAAGCCGCTATCATCCCTTAAAATACGTATAGAGGGAAAGGTTTCGATTACTCGTGTATGGTTCAGCATATGTGACCCCCAACTTTACGTAATCATAGATGCAAAGCATCAAATGCCAAGTGTAGATTGGCTAGGGGCATTGCCTTTCCTCCCTAATTCCCCTACATAGCCCCCATGAACAGCCTCGGATTCAACAAGCCTGAAAGCCAGACGCGCGTGGTGGTTGCCATGAGTGGGGGGGTGGATTCGTCTGTTGTCGCGGCGCTGCTCCACAGCCAAGGCTATGAGGTGATTGGCATTACGCTGCAGCTTTATGACCACGGGGCGATGGTGGGCAAGAAGGGCGCGTGCTGCGCGGGGCAGGATATTCATGATGCGCGGCGGGTGGCGGATGGCCTCGGGATTCCGCATTATGTGCTGAACTATGAAAGCAAATTCAAAGAATCGGTGATGGAAGATTTCGCCGATACCTACCTTGCGGGTAGCACGCCCATTCCGTGTGTGCGCTGTAACCAAAGCGTGAAGTTCAAGGATCTGCTCGCCACCGCGCGCGACCTTGGCGCGGATTGCATGGCCACGGGGCACTATGTGCAGCGCGTGGTGAACGAGGCAGGGCAGGCGGAGCTGCACCGCGGCGCTGACCCTGACAAAGACCAAAGCTATTTTCTGTTCGCTACTACTCAGGAGCAACTCGACTTCCTGCGCTTTCCGCTGGGTGGGTTGAGGAAAGAAGAAACCCGCGCGCTGGCGGATACGTTTGGTTTGGCAGTGGCCGCGAAGCCCGATAGCCAAGATATTTGCTTTGTGCCGACAGGTGGCTATGCGGAAGTCATCCAAAAAATCCGCCCCGGAGCTGCGCAAGCGGGCGAGATTGTGCATGTGGATGGGCGTGTGATGGGCGCGCATAGTGGTATCATCCACTACACCATTGGCCAGCGCAAAGGCTTGGGTGGTGGCAGTGGTGAGCCACTTTATGTGGTGAAGCTAGATGCTCCAAACCGTCGCGTTATCGTGGGCCCGCGCGAGGCGCTGGCGCGCAGCGAGTTCGAGGTGAAGGAATTGAACTGGCTGGATACGCTGACGCCACGTGAGGGTATTCGCGTGAAAGTTCGCTCCGCGCAGCCGCCAGTCATGGCCAGTGTATCGCCGCTTTCATCCACCGATGCGCGTATTGCGCTGGAGCTTCCCTATGAGGGCATTGCCCCTGGCCAAGCCTGTGTGGTTTATGATGGCGACCGTGTGCTAGGCGGTGGTTGGATTACTGCTTCGTAGCAGTGTTGAATTCTTCCGCATTCGGATGGAAGTTATCGCCGCTGAATTGTTTCACTTCCTCGCCCCATTCCGCTTCCAGTTTTCTCTGAAGCCAATCATAGTGAAGCACTTGCGTTTGGTGCATGCCATGCACCATCATTTGGGCCGCTATAGGGCACACTTTAACCAGCAGCCAGCCGATGAAGGCCGCACCATAGATAATCAGCCATGTGCTGAAGCTTCCCATCATTTCCTGCAACATGACGCTGGAAGGTCCCTTTAGTAGGAGCTTTGTGATAAATGGCATCATGCCTGCTAAGTTCGCGGCGAATACACTTTGGAACGTATAGCGGTGTTTGCTGACATCCATGTAATAAGCAACAATGCAAGGCATCATGCCGATGACAAAAAAGACGAATCCTGTGCGCAGGAATGCCATCATGACTAAGCTGAACACGATAAGAAACAGTTTATGCTTCATCCGCATTTTGAGGCGGCCAGAAGTTCGTTCTGGCTTTGTGGCGGTAGCCTGACCACCACTCTTCATGCTTGCTATGGTAGGAGCTTGGCTCATGGTTTCCTAAAAATTGAAATGGCTGGTGATGGTTATATACGAAGTTATAACGAGTGCGGCATAGCTAATAATCATCGCCATTTTTCCGCCAGATCGCTTGGCTTTATATTCAAGTATGTCCTCGTTTTTTAGGCGATTAATGCGCTCGTGGTTGAATTGATGCAGCGCAATGGCTTTTACAAATCCATCTTGGTCGTGGTGAGTAACATCAGCGTTGATGACGGCACTCATGACTTCGTAGAGATCGCCTGTAAGCGCGAGCTTCTTCAGTTGCAGCTTGAGGCGCTTACGAATGATGCGGTTGTGAATGGTATCAATCATTTTCTCGATGCGCAGTGCCGCCCATGTGCAAAGGCCAACCAATTTAAGTTTTGTATTTTTTTGCTGAGCTTTGGCCAACAGCTTCATGACAACAAGTTCGGGGTTGTTGGCGAGCGCGCGAACGTTTGATAAATCGTTGAAGCGAATTTCTTTGCTCATATCCATCTTACTGGCAACAAACGCCGCGATGTGGCGATCGGCAAAGCTTGTCTCGGCGCCGAGGGTTGCAGCTAGTGCATCCAGTGTTTTAAGCGCATCGGAGGCATTGGTGATATGGTAGGGAAGTAAAATTGGGCTTTGGCATGGCAGCGAAGGGTTTAGGTCATAGAGTATGCGCTCCAGCCCGAAACCCATGGCCTTGCTCTTAAGGTAGGGACGCGAACGTTGCAGGCGCCAGATGGTAACCGACATTTCGGGGCTTTTGTTTGCATCTGACTGCTCGACCCAAAAGTTACTTAAATCGGTTTCGATATGACTGATGATTTGCGCCAACTCTGGGCCGTTATGCCGAGCAACATCGGCCAACATGGTGCCGATGGCATCGGGTCTGAGTGAAATATACAACGAGCGGAGTGGACCAGTGGGGTCGAGAATACTGACCACGCGGGTGAGCATATCGTTCACTTGTGCTTCGGTGGAGCCAAGCCCCGCAACGCGAATCGAGCGCTCAAGTTTTTCGGCGAGCTCTGTACGGTGCAGGCTCATCTCACACCAGCGATCGAGCTTAAGGGCACGAACATCTTTCAGTGCTTGCCGCCAATGGGTTTGAAAACTGTAAGCCAGCGCGCGACGGCTAAAAAAACTTTCGCCAATAAATTCTAGAGGGCGTGCAGCTTCCTTGGGCGCAGTTGGGGCAATCATGTTAAAGCGTTTGCCGTTGACCCACTGTGTTAGCTGTTCAATGCCCCATCGCTCGACGGGGTTTTCATTCAGAATACCGCGAAAGAAATCCTGAAACATATCGGAGAATTCGCGGCCATTAGAAAAAATAGAATAGGCGCCTTGCTCAACAACACGGAACGTATAATTTTCCTTGGATAGTGACTTGATTTTATCGAGGCCATACATGAGTTCGTAGGCCAATATACCAAGGGCATAGATATCTGATTTCTCGGTGGCTTCACCGCGACCCAAGGGGTCGGCAAGCAATCGCTCCAACGGTTCGTAGAGGTAGTGTGATTGTAGCCCGCACGGCAGCGAAACGCATTCACCCAGAATAGTAGATTCACCCATGAATATATTATGAGGATGAATGTGACCATGGCTCACGTTGCGCTCGCGTAACTCCACGAGCACTTTCAACATTGGCTGAAGGATCAAATCAATGACTTTATGTTCGTGCATGCGGCCTTGTGCCTTGGTAAGCTCGGACAGGCGTGCGCCACGTGGGCGCTCCACAAAAATAACGTTGCGCGATTCTCCTAAATGAGAGCAATTTACCGTGCCTGAGCCAAGTACCGTGGCCATATGGGTGTGAACAAATCCTGTGAGTTCCGCCAAGGCAATCGAGCGTATTGGCATCGTGTTATCGCAGACTAGACCATACATGCTGCGCGATTCGTTAAAACTATCACGCGCCTCGAATGCTTTTGCATATGTGTGATCGAATTCGGGCAATGCCCGGGAAGGGTAAAGCGTGAAGCGTTCCGACAAGTCGTCTTTTTTGTCTCCACCAGGCACATAGCTGGTGCGGTAGGAGTCCATGAGCTCCTGCAAGCCCGTTTCCACATGCTCCTCAATGAGCGGAACGTCGGCGACATTAATGGTAGTGGCTCGGGCCATATAGGGGTCTGTGCGTTAACGGTTTTTCTTATTTCCACACAGTATAAGCAAGAGGCGTGCCATGGGCAATGGGGTAGAGGTTAACACCCCTAAAGCCCCAAGAATGGATCTTTCACCAAAATAGTGTCCTCGCGGTCAGGCGAGGTACTCAGCAGCGCGACAGGGCAGCCAATCAGCTCCTCGATACGGCGGATATATTTGATGGCAGTGGCGGGCAGTTGCGCCCAGCTACGCGCGCCGAAGGTGGTTTCGCTCCAGCCCTCAATCGTTTCATAGATTGGTTTAGCGGCGGCCTGCAACTCGCTGGCGGCGGGTAAATAATCATACTTCGTGCCGTTGATATCGTAGCCGATGCAGATTTTTAATTCGTCGAGGCCATCGAGTACATCGAGTTTGGTCAACGCAATGCCGTTGATGCCGCCAGTGGTGACTGCTTGTTTCACCATCACCGCATCGAACCAACCGCAGCGGCGCTTGCGGCCTGTCACGGTGCCAAACTCGCGCCCGCGCTCGCCAATGCGCTCGCCGATAGGGTCGTTCAGTTCGGTCGGAAAGGGACCGCTGCCTACGCGGGTGGTGTAGGCTTTGGTGATGCCCAGAACATAGCCGATGGAGTGAATGCCCGAGCCCGAGCCCAATGTAGCGGCGCCAGCAAGGGTATTGGATGAGGTAACGAATGGGTAGGTGCCGTAATCGACATCGAGCATCAGCCCTTGCGCGCCTTCGTAGAGGATGCGTTTGCCGCTTGCGCGATATTCCGCGAGCAGGCGCCACACTGGGGTGGCAAACGGAGTGATTTTTGGCGCAACTTCCGTTAGTGCGGCGAACATGGCATCCACATTCGCAGGCTCACTACCCGAGGCGACAAGAATGGGGTTATGGTGCGCCACCATATCCTCGAGCTTCGCGCGCAGCACGGTTGGGTTCGCCAAATCGCACACGCGGATGGCGCGGCGGCCAACCTTATCTTCATAGGCAGGGCCAATGCCACGGCCCGTGGTACCGATTTTATTGTTACCACGCAGTTTTTCCGACGCCGCATCGAGCATTTGGTGAATTGGTAGAATTAACGGGGCATTCTCGGCGATTTTTAATGTGTTAGATGAGATATCCACACCTTGCTTTTGAACTTTCTCGATTTCCGAGAGTAGCGCCCATGGGTCGATTACCACGCCGTTGCCGATAATGCTGATTTTACCTTTGCGCACCACACCGGATGGCAGGAGGCTGAGTTTATAGGTCACGCCATCAATGACAAGGGTGTGCCCAGCGTTATGGCCACCCTGGAAGCGCACAATCACATCCGCGCGCTCGCTCAGCCAATCAACAACTTTGCCTTTACCCTCATCGCCCCACTGGGAGCCAACTACGACTACGGATTGCATGGAAAACCCCATAAAATTGCGAGGTTGCCTTGTGGCATAGATGGAAGGGGTTGGCAAGGGGGAGATATGGCAGTAAAAACTTAGGTGCCACGGCCTATTTTCTCCGATTTAGGTGTAATGCGTACTCCAGTATCTAGCGCGCCAACGGGAATCACCCCGTGAATTGGCCCCATATCCCTATCAACTTTGATACGGCGCTCGCCTTGTGCAATCGGGCTATCTGCCCATTTTCGCAAGCGGTCAACATGTGTGGCAAGGCCTGATTCATTATACGCATTCCATACGGCCTCGATGGTTGCTTTGTGCTCTGGCGGGAAATTAGGGTATGTATCCGCTAGTTCACGAAGCTCTTGCAAAGTCTGCCCGCGATAAAGTAGCCATGCTTCAACATATTGTGGCTTCACATTTTCCACCACGTCCTCCATGAAGCCGCGCGCAGATAGACTGTCTTTATGACTCTTTAGATTTTCCTTAAAGCGTTCCACAAGTGTTTGATATGGATCCTCGCCACTGAAGCGAATCTTAGCACTAATGGCTTTATTGGATTTCTCGTGCATGTATTGGCCAAGATAATTTATAAATCCAGTTTTTCCCGCTAATACGCTGGTGTTGAAGAATGCTCTTGTAATAAGTGGCTCAATAGCATCATCTTTTTTTTCTCTTAAAGCGTGCCACATTGTATGACCTTCGAGTTTTGGCAACAAACGCAATACTGCATCCGCAAAGCGCGCTTCAGCAGTTAAGAAACCCATGCAGTGATACTCAGAAAATTCTTTTGGCAAGGTGATTGCGGGGTCAAAACCAGTGTAATGCTCCTGCCATTCTTTGTTATGGCTAAGGCGCAGGCGCCAATGGGGACATTCGGGAATATAGCCAGACATCACATCCTCACGTTAAGCGCTTAGGATATCTATATTGCATTAAGGAAACCTTAATCCCCAAACACCGTGACAAATCCTTGGCTTTGTAACTCTGCTGCATCTTTGGCGCTGGTACCATGGGTAATGATTTTTACGGGTGCTGCTGGTTCGGTAGGCAGGTGGTCGAGCAGATCGTTGATGTAGAGGGTAAAGCCCACGGCATCCTCACCATTGCTGGTGGCATAACAGCCGCCACGGCCAACTTCGAGGCCAGCTTTGTTCCAGAACATGGCGTAACCCACGCCCGTGTAATAGCCATAGCCCGATAGGTCGAGCAGATCGATCGTGAGGGTCGCATTCACCTGCGCCGCTTGAAGCGCCTTCATCAGCGCAGCAAGGTCGGTGGCGGCTTTAGTCACCTCAGGCACCCCCGAGGCTGACAAACGCTGCAGCACGCTGGCGGCAG
>CAUJIC010000011.1 GCA_963205305.1 Pseudomonadota bacterium
AATTCGGACTAGATCGAGCGGAATTGAGTAAAGAATTTCTTGCATCGTTACGCTACGATTTTATTAGACCAAACCGTGAGTTTGTTGAGTGCTTCAGGCGCTCAAACGCTATGCATGGCGCTATTACACATAATAGCTTCGAGAGGGCTAAAACAATCATCCAGCGCTGTGGTCTTACCGCCTATATACCTGATGAAAGAATTGTCAGTGTTACCGATAGCAATTTACCCCTCAAGCATGAAGCGCGTGGGGCATTTGAGCATCTGCTTACCATCACTGGTACTGCGCCAAAGGATGCAGTAATGATTGAAGATACGCCTGCAAATTTACGCCATCCTAAGGAGATGGGGATGCAGACGGTTCTGATAGAGCGCGACCAAGCGGGGGATAAATCGCACGCACAACATGTATTTGCGCAGCCAGTTGATTTTATGAAAGCCTACCTAAAGCAAGTGGCGCAGCCACCTCGCATACGCGGTCAGTATTAGGAAAATTCCAACAAAAAAGGCCCCAGAAATTTCTGGGGCCTTTTCGTTTTTGCGGTGTTCCGCTGTGGCCTAGTGGCCCGCAGGCGCAGGTGCAGCAGGTGCTGGCACAGGTGCAAGCGGTGGCACTGCATCGGCCGGAGCCGGAGCCGTAACAGGAAGGCCAGCGGGAGCCGGAGCAGCAGGTGCTGGCACGGGAGCCGCTGGCATTGCATCCATTGGCGCAGGTGCAGGAGCTGGTGCAACGGGTGCAGCATCCATCGGAGCAGGCGCTGGTACGGGTTCAGCAATCGCAGGCTCAGCAGGTGCTTCCATGGTGGTAGGTTCGGCTTCTTTTTCAGCTTTTTTCGCTGCAGCAGCTTCGCGTTTTGCGCGGGCGCGCTCAGCGGCAGCGGCGCGAGCCTTACGAATATCGGCAGCTTCTTTCTTGATAGCGGCTTTTTCTTCTGCCGTTAGGGGCGCGCTTGCAGCACCAAATGGCGTGTTGCCTGCAGCCGAAGCAACATGCGCGGTGAACGCCACGCTGGAAAGCGCAGTAGCAGCTAATAAACCAAACATGAATGCACGCATGAGAAAACTCCTTGATAATAATATGCCGCTAGCGGCGGGTGAATGTCGTTCATCACGCTAGTGTGTGGTTTTGGCTGTGCCAAGCGTATTTTTTCTTTTTAAGGCGAAGCGGGGTGTTTTTTAACAAAGTGAGGATTTTCTGCGCACTAGCCCGAGAGGCTATCGACATGTGAATCCGATTCACCGCGCGCCACGCGCTTGCGTGATTCGGCCGCGAGCTGCTGGTAGCGCAGACAAATAGCGCGCAGTTCTGGGTCGCTCAGCTCCTCTAGATCCAGCAGGGCCGAGTGGGCGCCTTCGGTCACACGGATCAATTCATCGAGCTTGATTTGCAGCGCACGCGTATCGCGGTTTTGAGCGTTCTGGATAAGAAACACCATCAGGAAGGTGATGATGCTGGTGGCCGTGTTGGCGACCAGTTGCCAAGTATCGGAAAAATGGAAATAGGGGCCAGTTATCAGCCACAATGCAATGAAGATGCTTGCCAAAATAAAGGCAATCGGGCGGCCAGAAATATCGGCGGTTTTCTTGGCAAGAATGGCAAATGGGTGGTGATTATTGGGGATCATGGCGTGCCTCGTCGTCGGTGTGGGTACGTGCAGATGACGCAAGAATGAGCATAAACTACTCGCAATGGGTTGATTTGTCATCAAACCTTCACACTTCTAGGGGCTGTAATCGCTTACTATTAAGGGTGAAGGAGTCTGCATAGGTTGAACCAAGAGAATACAGTGCAAAAACCGCCAGAGCCCGCTTTGGAGCTGGCTAAGGGAAAATCGAAAGGTGAAAAGCTGTTCGATCGCGCGGTCTATGGCGGCTTGGCGGGGGCTGTAACCTTCGCGATTACCGTTCCAGTAACGTATTTGCTAAAGTACCACTGGAAAGTGAAGCCGCATTTTGATGCGGCAGTCGATGGGCTCCATCGCGGCATGACCAAGGTTTTTCCAGCGATGGGACGTAAAACAGCCGATACGGCACTGACGACACTTGCGCTCATGCAGGGTGGCAACCTGATGCTGCTTCCCATCGCGTGGGCTGAGAAGCACAAGGCAAAAATTGTAAGTGGTTTAAATGTCATGCTTGGTGATAAGACGCCGCCTGAGCAAATCGAGCAGGCGCCGCAGCAAACGATGTGGAGTTTGGTTCAAAGTAGATTAATGGCTTTTGGTGCCGTGTTTGCCACCCTTAAGGGCGCCGAAGCGGTTATTCCAAAAACGTTAAATACGCTCGAGGATGAAGTTGGCACGCAGATGTGTAAACTCCTTGAGAAGCCAGTTGCGCGTATGGGCCCTGTTATCGAGAATGGCAAGCTGACCACAGGGATGGTGCCAACAAAGACCTATGCTTTTGGCAAGATTGGAGCGCTGGATGTTTTCGCAACAGCAGCGGCTGCAACGCTTCTGTATGTTGGCGGGCATTTCTTTGCGCGTAAGCAGGCCGAGAAGAAGGCAGTGCGTGCGGAGAGTAAAACAGCTAAACGCTTAGAGGCGCCAGTGATGCTAGACGAGGCGCCCAAGGCAAATCTGACGCAGGTCGCGGGCGAAAAGCAATATCAGGGTGTCGTGGCAAGTGCCACGCGCGAGGCGCAGCTTAGCTAGCGAAGTGCTGCCGTTTGGCGGTAGCAGCGACGCACGTTGGGGCTTGGGTGGCTAGCATAGGCCAAATGTTGCGCGGTGATGGGGCCAACGACGCCATCAACTGCTAGGCCATGGTCACGTTGAAATGCTTTCACCGCCGATTTATCCTGCTTGCTGTAATTGCTGTCGGGTGTCGATTTGTAACCCAGCGTCGCGAGTTTACGCTCGATGATGCCAACCGTGACGGGTGAACTGGTATAGAGCTTTGCCGAACTTTTAAGTAGTCCACAATGGTGAACCGTTTGTGTGTTCGTATCAGGGCCGCCAATCATATCAATTGATTCCGCCTGCACAGCAAGCGGTGTGAACAAGAGTAGGGCAAAAATGGGTAGGGTTTTTTTCATGATATCGCTCCGTTAGCTTGCTATACGATTAGCCAGCATATTTGTAAATAAGTAAGCGCGTGCCCACGCAAAAAATCGTTGGGTTTATGGGGGCTGTGGCGGGGATGACGCAGACTTAGGCAAAGCCTAGGGGGCAGGCTAGCGTTGGGTGGAAGCGGCGTTAGCGGCTTCGCGCTCGGCGAGAATGGCTTGTGCGCGGTCTTTATCGCTGATGGAGCCGTTCGCAAGAATCTGTTGGATGCGGCTTTGGCTATCGCCCTCGCGGCCTGTAGTTGCTGCCCAGCTTTGGGTAGGGGGCTGCTGATTGGAATCAAGCGATGGGGCGGCACTTTGAGAAATCAGTGGGGCGGTCATACCTGCTACGGGAACAGGAATCATAGACTGGTCGCGATATTCAGGATTCGATTTTGTTTTATCGAATAACGTGTGTTTAACCGCCATTACACCAGCAAATAGAGCCGTAGCAGGAATCACGATGGAGGATGTCGCCGCGAGTGCGGATAGAAAAGCAGCTGCAGTAAAAGCACTTAAGCCACCAGATGCGACCGTGCTAACGCCTGCCACAATCACACTCATCAGCGCCCCGCTGCTGGCACCAGAAATTACTTTACGGAAAAAGGAACCCAAAGCGGATGGGCGGTCGTTATCGGCGGTGTAAGAATGGTTATCCATAGGCCTACTATAGCAAAAGGCACACCCAAGAAATGTGACAGTTCGATGAAGATTTTGCCGTTCGGGCGCGGGTTTGGGGTTGTCATCGCCCCCATTCGATGGGCATACTCCGCCCATGGAAAAACCAGCCAAAAAACCATCCAAAGCGGCCATTGAGGCTATTTTTAGCACGTTCGCCGCGGCTGAGGCGCACCCAAAGACGGAATTGAACGCCCCCAATAGCTTCTGCCTGCTGGTGGCCATTGTGCTTTCGGCACAGGCGACCGATGTAAGCGTGAATAAGGCCACGGTAGCCTTGTTCAAGGTGGCCGATAGCCCCAAAAAATTCCTGAAATTGGGCGAGGAAGGGTTAAAAAAATACATTAAAACCATAGGCTTGTTCAATGCCAAGGCCAAAAATGTGATGGCGCTGTGCGCGCGGCTGATGGAAGCGTATGACGCTCAGGTGCCCACCACCCGCGAGGCGCTGGAAACGTTGCCAGGGGTGGGGCGCAAAACGGCCAATGTTTGGCTTAATTGCGCCCTTGGGCTGCCCACCATTGGGGTGGATACGCATGTATTTCGAGTGGCGAACAGGCTGGGCCTGTGTTCAACGAAAAACCCACTTACGACGGAATTAGCGCTCGAAAAGGCAATTCCCACCCATTGGAAGCAGCATGCTCATCATTGGCTGATTTTGCATGGGCGCTATGTGTGCAAGGCGCGCGCGCCTGAGTGTGGGCGGTGCAGTGTGCGGCAATGGTGTGCCTACCCCCATAAAACGGCATAAAAAAAGGGCTGCAACCATGTGGGTGCAGCCCTTTGTCGATTGGGTTAAAAAGGCTTATGCGGCCTTTTTACCTTGATTGGCGCCAGCCTTAGCATCGGCCGCGTTGCGGATATTGCCAGAAATTTGGCCACCGCGTTGGATTTCGATTTCACCATAGGTAACGTTGCCGCGCACACGACCCGACGCGTAGAGCGTCAGTTTGCCGCGCACCACCAAATCACCCTCGAAGCTGCCCGAGATTTCAGCATCCTCAACCTCGGCCGTGCCCTTGAGCGAACCGGTTTCCGCGAGTTCTACAGTGTGCACGTCGCGCATGGTGGCATCCACCACACCTTCAATGACCACGCGGTCACAGGTGGTGATTTCGCCTTTCATTTGGATATCGGGGCCAACCGTCAGCACGCGCTTGCTGCTGGTGCGGCTAGCGGCTGAAGATACCGCAGGGCGTGCTGGCTCGGAAGAGGGTTGCGAGATGGGAGGCATCGCAGGGCGGCTTGCGCTGCTCATGGCTGCTTGTGGCGGCACAGGGCGAAAGCTTGGCGCAGAAGCTTGTGCAGGCGCGGTAACAGGGTTGACTGGTGTGGAAGGCACGGCCGATGCTGCCGCGCTAGCTGGCAATACCGTTGCGCTTTCACTTTCACTGATTAATTCTTCCGTCCCATCTTCTCTACGGCGAAACATCGCGCTCTCCTAATTGTGTGGTTGTGTTGTGCGGTTGTGGTGTGGACAGTCGCATCGACTGCCGAGCGCTCTAACCCTAGCCATATTGAAGGTGCACGGCTAGTAAAAAATGCGCCCCATACGCAAAAAAGTGACAGGGGATGTAAGGGCTGCTAGAAGCGGCTGCATGGCTGTCTATACGCAACTGACGAACGAACAAATCGCGAACCATCTGGAGCAATCCTATGATGTGGGCACACTCGATTTTGCGGTGGGGATTGCCCAAGGGGTCGAGAATACGAACTATTTGGTCGCGGTGAAATCGCTAGCGGGGGCGGAAGAAAAATACATTCTCACGCTCTACGAAAAACGCGTCAACCCGAACGATTTACCGTTCTTTCTCACCCTGCTGCAGCATGTAGCGGGGCAAGGGGTGGCATGCCCGAAACCCATCGCGCGGCGCGATGGTGCGTTGGTTGGCGAGGTAGCAGGAAAACAAGCATCACTCGTTAGTTTTCTGCAAGGGAAAAGCCGCAGCATTATCCGCAATCCACATGCAGCATCGGTAGGGAATGTGCTGGGGCAATTGCACCGCGCCACCGCAGATTTTGCTGCAACACGCATGAATGCACTTTCGCTCGCAGGGTGGCAGAACATCTACGAAAAAATCAAAGGTCGGCTCGATGAAATTCAGGCAGGGCTCGAGGATTTGCTGCATCATGAAATGGAATATGCCGCGCAGCATTTTTCACAAATTGACGGGCTGCCGCACGGTGTGATTCATGCCGATTTATTCCCCGATAATGTGTTCTTCGAAGGCGATGATGTCAGCGGGGTGATCGATTTTTATTTCGCCTGCAATGATGCGCTGGCTTATGATGTGGCAATTACCCTCAACGCATGGTGCTTCGAGCAAAGCGGTGAATTCAGCCCGACGAAATCGAAATTGCTACTCGGTGCGTATCAGAAACAGCGGCCACTAACACCAGCCGAAATTGCGGCATTCCCTACCTTGCTGCGCGGTGCTGCCTTGCGCTTTTTACTCACCCGTGCGCATGACTGGCTGCACCGCGACCCAAGCGCGCTGGTGCGCCCACATGATCCATTGGAATATGCGGCGAAATTACGCTTTCACCATCGCGTGAAGGATGTGAGTGAATATGGGCTCTAGCCGCAAAAAGGTGACGATTTACACCGATGGTGCCTGCAGCGGAAACCCTGGGCCTGGTGGTTGGGCGGCATTGCTGATGTTTGGTGAAAAGAAAAAAGAAATCAGCGGCGGCGAGGCAGATACAACCAATAATCGTATGGAATTAATGGCGACTATTGCGGCCCTGAAACAACTGAAAGAGCCATGTGATGTGGCGCTCTATACGGATAGTAAATATGTGCTGCAAGGCTACACCGAATGGCTTTCGGGCTGGGTAAAAAAAGGCTGGAAAACGGCGGACAAAAAGCCCGTGAAAAATGTCGATTTGTGGCAAGTGCTGGCAGAAATTGCGGCGCAGCATAAAATTAGCTGGCATTGGGTGAAGGGCCATAGTGGCGACACCCATAACGACCGCGTGGATGCGCTTGCCGTGGAGCAGGCACAAAAATTTAAGGCGCAGTAACAACCAACTTACGGAGTATGTATGAAACGGTTTTCCTATGCAGCATTATCGCTCGCACTAGCAGCATCGCCTGCGCTTGCGCTCAAAGTAACGAACCTTGATACGGTGCCGCACCGTGTGGAATTATCGGGGCGCGGTGAGCCACAGGTGCGGGTGATTGAGCCCAACGCGACCGAACTTTTCGCAGGCGCCAGCCAAGGGTTTTTAGCGCTAGTTGATGCGCCCGAGGCACCTAAAAAAGGCGCCAAGAAATTACCCAAGCCCGACGCAAAAGATAGCGTGGTGCATGCCGATGGCGTGCTTGCGGGCATTATCGGGAACGAGCGCACCAGTCGCATCCCTGCTGACCCTGATAACAGCTACACCATTTGGCCTGGTGGCCGCATGTATGTGCAAGGCCGCAAGAAAACTTCGCACAGCCGCTAGTTAGCGACCTTCGCGCGTATGGCCGCTTGGGCTGCCGCGAGGCGCGCAATCGGCACGCGATAGGGCGAGCAGCTGACGTAATTCAAGCCCGTTTTTTGGCAGAAGGCGATGGAAGCGGGGTCGCCGCCATGCTCGCCGCAGATGCCAAGCTTGATGCCCGCGCGTGTGGCGCGGCCACGCTCGGCGGCAATACGAATTAGTTCACCCACGCCATCTTGGTCGATGGTCACGAACGGATCTTGCTCGATTACACCTTGCTTCTTGTATTGCTCGATGAAGTTGGCGGCGTCATCGCGGCTGATGCCAAGGGTGGTCTGCGTCAGGTCGTTCGTGCCGAAGCTGAAGAATTCCGCATATTCTGCAATGTCGCCCGCACGCAATGCTGCACGCGGCAGCTCGATCATAGTACCGACTTGGTAGGCAATATCGACGCCTGTCGCCGCTTTCACTTGCGCCGCTTCATGGTCGACAATCGCCTTCATCAGCTGCAATTCTTTCTTCGTCATCACCAATGGAATCATAATTTCGGGCAGCACCTTGCCGCCTGCTTTTTGCACGTCGGCTGCGGCTTCGAAAATCGCGCGTGATTGCATAGCGTAGATTTCTGGATACGTCACACCCAAGCGGCAGCCACGGTGGCCAAGCATGGGGTTGCTCTCGTGCAGTTGGCTAGCGCGGTATTTCACGGCCTCAAGCGTCAGGTGCGATGCATCCGCCACTTCCTGCATTTCGTTTTCGGTGTGCGGCAAAAATTCGTGCAGCGGTGGGTCGAGCAAGCGAATCGTCACAGGCAAGCCATCCATGATGCGGAAGATCTCGACGAAATCCTTGCGCTGGTAAGGCAGTAACTTCGCAAGCGCCACTTCGCGCGCTTTTTTAGTTTCGGCCACGATCATTTCGCGCATAGCGATGATGCGTTCAGCATCGAAGAACATGTGCTCGGTGCGGCACAGGCCAATGCCCTCAGCCCCGAAGCCGCGCGCGGTTTTGGCATCCAGCGGCGTTTCAGCGTTGGTACGAATGTTAAGGCTTCGCGCCGCATCGGCCCACGCCATCACGGTGTTGAAATCGCCTGAAAGGTTAGGCTCCACGGTGCCGACAGAGCCGAGGATGACTTCACCCGTCGAGCCGTTGAGCGTGATGATATCGCCCTCCTTCACGGTGGCGTTGCCCGCCGTGAATTCTTTTTTGGCATAGTTGATACGGATATCGCCCGCGCCTGAAACGCAGCATTTACCCATGCCGCGCGCCACCACGGCTGCGTGGCTGGTCATGCCGCCGCGCGCGGTAAGGATACCCTGCGCCGCATGCATGCCATGAATATCTTCAGGCGAAGTTTCAATCCGCACAAGGATGACTTTTTCTTTCAGGTTTGCGGCGTGCTCGGCATCCTCGGCGGTGAATACCACCTTGCCCGATGCTGCACCTGGCGAAGCTGGAAGTCCGCGAGCAATCACGGTTTTTTTGGCGTTAGGGTCAAGCGTGGGGTGCAGCAATTGGTCGAGGCTAAGCGGGTCCAGCCGCAGCAATGCCTCATCACGCGTGATGAGTTTTTCGTTCACCATATCCACCGCAATCTTGAGAGCAGCCTTGGCGGTGCGTTTGCCGTTGCGCGTTTGCAGCATCCATAATTTGCGGTTCTCGACGGTGAATTCGATATCCTGCATATCGCGATAATGCGATTCCAGCTTTTGGTAAATTTTCACCAAATCCGCGAACACATCGGGCATCACTTCTTCCATGCTTGGCAAATCACCGCCCTCGGCTTTTCCTTGCACCGTCAGGGGTTGCGGCGTGCGGATGCCCGCGACCACATCTTCCCCTTGCGCGTTCACCAAAAACTCGCCGTAAAACGCCTTGTCGCCCGTGCTGGGGTTGCGGGTAAAGGCCACGCCGGTCGCGCAATCATCGCCCATGTTGCCAAACACCATCGATTGAATGGTGACAGCCGTGCCCCACGAAGCGGGAATATCGTGCAAATTACGGTAGGTGATGGCGCGTGGGTTCATCCAGCTATCGAACACGGCGCGCACGGCACCCCACAGCTGCTCGTTCACATCCTGCGGGAAGGGGCGCTTGATGTGCGCGGCCACTTTCTCCTTATATTGCGCGACGAGTTCTTTTAGGTCATCGGCGGAAAGGTCAGTATCCTGCGCGAAATCGCGCTCGTTCTTCATCAAATCGAGCAGATCTTCGAACACGTCATGATCGACACCCAGCACCACATCCGAATACATCTGGATGAAGCGGCGGTAGGAGTCATACGCAAAGCGGGGGTTGCCCGTTTTGGCAGCGAGGCCTTCCACGGTGGCATCGTTTAAGCCCAAATTCAGAATCGTATCCATCATGCCTGGCATGGACGCGCGCGCGCCCGAACGCACGGAAACCAGCAGCGGGTTTTTGGCATCGCCAAAGCTGCGGCCACCAATTTTTTCGATATGGGCAACGCCCGCTTTCACTTGGTCATCGAGCGCGGCGGGGAAATTTTTATCCGCAGCGTAATAGGCCACGCACACATCCGTCGGGATAGTGAATCCGGGAGGCACCGGCAGGCCCAGCGCGCACATATCGGCGAGGTTCGCGCCCTTGCCGCCCAGCAGGTTTTTCATGGTCACATCGCCCTCGGCTTTGCCATCGCCAAACGTGTAGACGAGTTTATCGGCAGGGGTGGTTTTGAGTGCAGCGGATGATTTCATGGGGGGCTCCTATCCTTCTATTTTGGAGAAATCGGCGATTATAGTGGCGGCTTCACGCACGGCAGCAAGCAGGCCAAGCCGTGCCTCGCGCTTGCCTTCTTCCGTGACCATCAGGTCGGTGAAGAATTGCTGGATGGGCGTGGCGAGGGCGTCTAGGTCTTGCGGTTTTGTGGGTGCTTTTGCGAGTGCGGCAACGATGGCTTTCTCTGAGGGCTCCGCAGCACCTGAAACGCTAGGCGCGAAGGTGGTTTTTGATTTTTTCTCTTCCGCCGCGAGGATGTTCATCGCGCGTTTGATAGCGGCGAGGGTGGCGGTGCCAGCGGGAGCGGAGAGCCAAGTGGCGAGCGATTTAGTTTGTTCACTAAGCAATGCAGGAATGAAGCTGGTCGCATCTGGCTTTAAACCTGCTTCAATGACGGATGGAGTAATCGATTCATCGCGCAGTAGATTTTTCAGGCGATCATGGAAGAACTCTATAATTTCGGCAGAGCAGAATTTTGCAATATCAAGATTCCAGCGATGCCAGTGAAGAATCCGCAATACACCAAGTGCCGCGCGGCGAAGGGCTAGTGGGTCTTTGCTGCCGGTGGGTTTTTCGCCCGCAGCAAACAGGCTGGTGATCGAATCCAATTTATCAGCAATCGCGATGATGGCGGCGAGCGGTGCTTCAGGCACGGAGTCGGATGCGCCCAGCGGCTTGTAATGGTCGCGAATCGCATCGGCGATTTCTTGGGATTCGCCCTGCGCAGTGGCGTAGTAGCGCCCCATGATACCTTGCAGTTCGGGGAACTCGCCCACCATGCCGCTGGTGAGGTCGGCTTTGCACAATTTCGCGGCGCGGCGGACGGATTTCTCATCCGCATAGCCAACCGCTTTTGCAATTTCGACGGCGAGGGATTCGATGCGCGCGACTTTCTCATTCATCATGCCCACTTTGGCGTGGAAGACGACATCCGATAATTTCTTGCCCCAATCTTCGAGGCTCGTTTTGCGGTCTTGCTCCCAATAAAACTCACCATCGGCGAGGCGGGCGCGCACCACGCGGGCATTGCCCGCTTTCACCTGTGCGCCACCATCCGCGTTCACCATGTTGGCGACGGTGATGAATTGGTTGGTGAGTTTGCCCGCAGCATCCGTCAGTGCGAAATAACGCTGGTGGTTTTTCATTTCCGAGATGAGAACTTCAGGCGGCAAATCGAGGAATTTTTTATCGAATTCGCACAGCAGCGGCACCGGCCATTCCACCAGTCCCGTCACCTCGTTCAGCAAATCTTCGTCCTCCACCATGCCTAGTTTGGCGCTTGCGGCGACTGCAGCAATTTGCTCAGCAATTTTTGTGCGCCGTGCAGCGAAATCGACGATGACTTTGGCATCATTCATCAGCGCTTCGTATTTTTCCGCATGCGCAATGGTGATGGGGGCAGGGGCGAGGAAGCGATGCCCTTCCGTAACATTGCTGGCGGTGAGGTGCGCGAACTGCAGCGGTACGACCGCTTCGTCGAGTAGGCACGTGATACGATGTAATGGGCGCACCCATGCGAGTGGGCGTTTGTCGCGGCTGCCCCAATGCATGCTCTTTGGCCAACTGAACACGCTCAGCGTGTCTTCAATTATTTTTTTCACTACGTCAGATACGGGCTGCCCTTTGCGCTCAATCGTTGCGTAGTAATAGCCATCACGTTGTTCGCATTGTTCAAGCGTGAGGCCGCTCGCGCTCAGGAATCCTTTGAGCGCTTGCTCGGGCGCGCCGATTTTGGGGCCGCGTTTTTCTTCCTTCACATCCGGCTGAATCGTCGGCAGGCCGAAACATTGAATGGCCAAGTGGCGTGGCGACACAAAGGTCTTCACATCGCTGGGTTTGAGCATATTTTTTTCAAAGCCCGCAAGCACAAGGCGCTGCAATTGCTCCGCCGCGGCGCGCTGCATGCGGGATGGAATTTCTTCCGAGAAAAGTTCGAGGAGCATGGTGGCCATTATTTCTTAGCCCCTTTCTTTGCGGGCTTTTTGGCAACCCGTTTGGGGTCGAGCATTTCTTTGCCGCGCTTGGGCTTCACTTTGTTGCCCGCGCCGAGGATGATGACTTTCGGCTGGTGCTTTTTGGCTTCCTTCACTTCCATGCTGGCATAGGCGACGACAATCACTTTATCGCCTTTTTTGATGAGGTGGGCGGCGGGGCCGTTCATGACGATGTGGCCGCTGCCTGCGGGGTATTCCAGCACATAGGTGGTCAGCCGCGCACCATTGGCGAAGCTGAGGACATCCACGCGTTCATGCGGCAGTAAGCCCGCTGCATCCATCAGGTCGCGCGGGATGCCGATGGAGCCTTCATAGTTCAGGTTCGCGTCCGTCACCGTCGCGCCATGGAGTTTGCCTTTCATCATGGTGAGGATCATTGTTTTTCTCGATAGCAGGTTTTCTTATCTTTAGAGCCATGCTCAGCAGTTAATTTGGCGTAATTGCGTAGCACATAAGCTTGATAGTTTTTTTTGTTTTGGTTAACGAATGTAACTGAAGCTGCCCCCCCTAAATAACCTGTCAGACCTCCCGAAAGCGGTAGTTGTGGGAAGAGTTCATTACGGAGCTCAGTATTGCTGCCAAATCTTTTTGCCTTTTTTAGAATCAATTCTAACTGGTCATCACCGTAGCGGGATAAAAGCACATTTGCAGCAGCTTTGTAATACACTTCTGGAGCAGGTAATTTGTTTTCCAACTGGGGAGCTAAATTGAGTGCTACCAGCATTGCACAAGCATCACGGTAGGCATTCGGGATATACGCATTAACAATGGATTCTGCAGCCCCTGTGGCGTGACTTGCTTTCGCCGCTGCAGACCAAGGATATAACAGAAAGGCTGCTTCGTCGGCCATAGCCCTGCGTTCTTGCTCAGTATATTTAATACGCACCGTTGCTGGATCTGCAAGATTATGTAAGCGGTGGGGATCACATTTTGGCCGTTCTACAACTGAAGTCATCACACCTATTGGCGTAACAAAATCTACGCATGTATCCCCATCACTCTCTTCTCCAACATAAGGACAAGCGGTCAACAAACTGAGGGAAGCGATTAACCAAATGAGAGTTAGCTTTCTCATGCAGTTTCTCCTTGTGTCGCGACCCATGCTTCGCAGCAGGCTTTGGCGAGGGCGCGGACGCGGCCGATGTAGGAGGCGCGCTCGGTGACGCCGATGACGCCGCGCGCATCGAGCAAGTTGAAGCGGTGGCTGGCTTTGATGCACTGGTCATAGGCCGGCAGCACAAGGCCTTGCGAGCGCTCGTTGGTGTGGGCAAGGAGGGATTTGCACTCGGCCTCGGCTTCCTCGAACTGTTTGAATAATTGCTCGGTGTTCGCGGCTTCGAGGTTGTAGGCGGAGAATTCCACCTCGTTTTGCTTGAACACATCGCCATAGGTGAATTGCACTTCGCCTTCTTTGGCATCGTTCCATTTCAAATCGTAGACGTTCTCGACACCTTGGATATACATGGCGAGGCGCTCGAGGCCGTAGGTCAGCTCGCCCGAAATGGGGTTGCACTCGATGCCGCCGACCTGCTGGAAATAAGTGAATTGGGTGACTTCCATGCCATCGCACCAGACTTCCCAACCCAGACCCCATGCGCCCAGCGTGGGGGATTCCCAGTCATCCTCCACAAAGCGGATATCGTGTTCTTCGGGTTTAATGCCAAGCTCGCGCAGCGAATCGAGGTAAAGTTGCTGCAAATTATCGGGCGATGGCTTCAGGATGACCTGAAACTGGTAGTAGTGCTGTAAGCGGTTGGGGTTCTCGCCGTAGCGGCCATCCTTCGGGCGGCGGCTGGGCTGCACATAGGCGCAATTCCAGGGGCGCGGCCCCAGCGCTCTTAAGGTAGTTGCAGGATGAAACGTGCCTGCGCCCACTTCCATGTCATAGGGTTGCAAAATGACGCAGCCTTGGCGCGCCCAATAGTTTTGCAAGGTCAGGATGATATCTTGAAAGCTTTTCATGCGCGCGTGTGTAGCGCGCGGGGGGCGCTAAATCAAGGATAATATTAAGAAAAGCGCGGGTTACGCGTGCCCCACGGTGGTGCTGAAAAACGCCATGTCGATACCGAGCGATTTGCTGGCGGTCGCCCATTTCAGGTCGTTTTCGGTGCCAAACATCAATTCCGCCGTGGCGGGGACGGAAATCCAGCTGTTTTGCTCGATCTCGGCCTCAAGCTGGCCTGCGCTCCACCCCGCATAGCCGACAATCAGCGCGGCGTTTTTGGGGCCATTGCCTTCGGCAATATCAGCCAAAATGTTGCTGCTGGTGGTCACCGCAAGGTCGCCCGATTTCATCAGCGAGAAATCGCGGAAATAATCGGTGCTATGGAGGACAAACCCGCGCGCGCGCTCCACAGGCCCGCCGAAAAACACGGGGATGTTTTTGGTGGCGGTCTCAGGCGGCAGGTTCATGCCCTCGAGCAAGGCGCTGTAATTCACCAGCTCAATTGGCTGATTGATGATAAGCCCCATCGCGCCGTCGCCCGAGTGGTTGAACACATAGATGACGGATTTTTGAAAACAGCCCGAATCAATCACCGGGGTGGCGACGAGCAGCTGCCCCGCGAGGTAGCCTTTTTGCCCGCTGGCATCGAGGATGTTGGGGGTGCTGATGGCGGTGTGCGTGACCGTGATGTTGGCAGCGTGCGACTCAGGTGTGACCATGGGTTTTACCTTACGAAAGAATTTCATAATGTCGCATCGCTCAATCGTTTTGTTTTTACTACATTACCATTTAGGGAGCGGTTTTACCAAATACAATACTATGCCCATCCACGAATAATTCTATTGATTCTCGCGGGTGTTTTTGAACTGCACCAGTTTTGGGTGCATCCATGTGGGCAGGTTGGCGCGGTAGGTGAGGTTATCCACTGTGACGATACCGTGGGCTGCCTCGACCTCCTCGAACTTTAGCAGTGCAAGGCGGGTAGCGGCCGTATCGGATTCGAGGATATGAAATCCGCGCCGCGCAATATTTTTGTAATGCATGCGCGCGGTGACTTCCTGCCCGACATAACAGCCTTTGGTGAAGCTGACGGCGTGGAGCAGATCATAACCCGCATCGAGCGCGACCACTTCATCGGGGGCGAAATCGCGCCCGAGTTCGGGGATGCCTAAGGACAGTGGCGAGTAGTGCATAGCAAGGGGCGAATAGGGGGGTAATTCAGGGTGGCGTGGGTCGGCCAGTGGGGTGGTGATGAGCGCCGCTGCTGCTTCAGGCGCTAGTTCTTCAATGGTCACTTTCGCACGTAGTTTATACATCATCAGACGTTTGAGCAGGGTCTCTTTATATGCGGTTTGGGTGTCGAGTAGAATGGCGCTATCCACGTGAATCACGAACATATCGTGGAGAATTTTCCCTTGTGGCGAGAGTAGCGCGGCGAATTGGATTTTATCGTCAGCAAGCTTCGTGATGTCATTCGTCACAATGCCCTGCAAGAAGCTGATGCGGTCGTCGCCGATGATGCGGAGTATGCTGCGGTTTGCTTTCATGGATACGTTCATATCGCGTTCAGCGGTGATGATTAGGAGGCGCTGTATTAGTCTGCATAGTCTTCTGCCATATTTCTTCAATAGGCTTCAGATTCTTTATAAGAGCGTTGTGCGTCAGGTCAAAATAGCGTTCCGCAGCTTGGGTGTGTTGGCCTGTATATTCCTCAAAGTAATCTTTTAGAAGACGTCGATGAACTTTCATGCCGACCCCGTCGAAGTTGGTCGCATGTCCATATTGGGTTCGGCTTACCAAGTCGTAGGCATAGGTTCTAACGCGACTATATAGGGCGTAGATGTCCAACCCCTGATTTGCTGTCCTTATTCTTAACCAATCAAAATCTGTGCTTTTGAATAAGTCGCTTACGGTTTTATCCATCGCCTGTTCGGTGGCGGTAACTAGCTCAGGTGGTATCTCTGGCTTTTTACGAAGAAGTGAATGTATAACTCGCGGCGCAAATAGCATGCTTGGCCCCCCTCAATGGTTTGTGGCTTTTGCAAAATGAATGGTTCAGTTTACCAAAAAACGATAAGAAATCAACTTCTTGCGTGGGTGTTGCCAGTATTTGGCTAGGAAGGTTGCGAAAGAAGCGCTTTCAAGCGCTTAGCCATGGCCTGCATGCTATACTCGCTGGCCACATATGCGGTACCCGCCGCGCCAATGCTCTGGGCGCGGGCGGGGTTTAGCAGTAATTCTTGGATGGCATCGGCCAGCGCTTCGGGGTCTTTTTTGCGCACCAGCAGGCCATCAATGCCGTGGTGAAGAATCTCGCTCGGGCCTTCGCTATCGGTGCTGATGACCGGGACGCCATGGCTCATTGCCTCGATGAGCACGATGCCAAACGGTTCGTGCAACGAGGGAAGAACGAAAATATCTAGCGATTGAAAGAAGCTGTTTTTATCCTCCACCCAGCCGATGCGTTTGACAACATCACCTAAACGATAGTGTGTAATAGCGGCATCGAGGTTGGCCGCTTCCTCGCCTTCGCCACCGAGAACGGCACGGAACGAAACTCCGCGTGTGTGCAGAATGCTGAGCGCTTCGATGAAATGGATGAATCCTTTTTTCTCGACCAGCCTCCCCATGCTGCCGATGACAGGGGGTGTGCGGAAAGGTTCGCGCATGGTGTGAGCTGCTGCACGCACCATGTTAGGCATCAGCGCAATATTTTTTGCACCCGCAGCAGCTAAGTGATCGGCCAGGTGTTGGGTGATGGCAAGGCATCTATCTGCCCGCGCGAAGCGCCGCGTTTTGTAGTTGTGCGCGACCGCGATGATAGGGATGCGACCACCCGCCGCACGCAGCGCAAGCGACAACGCGCGGTTGCCGTGGCAGATGATAGCAGTTGCCTTGCTCCGTTTTGCGAGTTGATACAGGCGGTAGGAAGCAAAAATATCCCACCCTCCACGATGCCGTAGTGTTTGATAGGGAAGGCGTGCTGCAACGAGTGGTGCCTCTGCCCATGCATGTGGGGTAATCACTGTAAGGTTTGGAATACTTGCGAGCGTCATCGCCTCGGCATAATCCACCGCAGCCTGTTCGATGCCGCCACGTTCGCGCCCTAGCATGAGATTGAGTATGGTCATGCAGTAGCGGTTAGCATTTCATCGGCTGCGGTGCCAGCTAAAACCCTTGCACCTGCTAGTGGATCACGATGGGTGCATTTACCAGCTTGAATTCAGCGGGGGTGATGAGTTCGGCATGCATCACTTTGACCGAGTGGATTTTTCCATCCAGCTCGCGGTTCCAGAATTCGAGGAATTTTTTAAGCGTCGGGAATTTGGGGGCAAGGTCAAATTCCTGCCAGACATAGGATTGTAGGAGCACAGGGTGATCGGGCAGGCGGTAAATAATTTCGGCCGTGGTAAGCCGATAATCGCGGAGCATCAGCTCCAGTTCCCCCGTCGAACGCGTCATAGACTCCTCATCCCTACTTGGACTCAAATCCGCGCATC
Source organism: Pseudomonadota bacterium (assembly GCA_963205305.1). Classification (GTDB taxonomy): domain Bacteria; phylum Pseudomonadota; class Alphaproteobacteria; order Rickettsiales; family UBA3002; genus QFOX01. Next base: position 17,334 of record CAUJIC010000011.1, read on the forward strand.
TACTGATGCGCTAACATGCACTCACCCTCAATGTAGCAGAAAAACGGTTAAAAAACCATGAATAAATGGCGGTTTTGCTACATCCGTACAAAAAGATAACAGGTCTTAGCTTCCGTCGTGGTGACGTAGGTGGCGGCGGCGGTGGCGGCTGTTGGCGAATTGAGGATGGGATTATCGTTGCTGGCGCACCCGCTGAGGGCTGAACTTTTGGGTGTCACAATCGTGCCTGTGCCCGGCATACCATCGTCGTATTTAAGGTCGATGGCAAGGGCTTGGTCACCCGTGAGGAACACTTGGTCGGGGACAGTGGTGGCGTTATCATTTAAGCCTGCGATACGAAGGATATTGCCATATTGCCCATCGAAATAGGTGGCGTTGGGTGTAGTGGCATTGACCACAAACCCACTGGTTTCATCGGGGTGGTCGAAAATGAAGGCCACTTTATCCATTGAGGAGCCTTGGATGTTGGTACCAATGGTTGCGCCGCCCGTTCCATTTGCTGCGCCCGTGTAACGGCCTTGGATAAACCCTGCAAAGGCGAGGTGCTGAAACGCGTAATATTGTTCCAACTGAAAGGCAGTGCCACCCGCACGGATGAGGCCATTACTATCGCCATTGCTTGCACCCGACCATGCATTGTTGGCAGTGGGTGATGCTTGGGTGCCACATACCGTATCCGTTGAGCAGTAATCGCCAGGTGGGTTGTTATATTGAATTTGGAATTGTTGAAAGGCGCTAATGAGGAGTTTGCTCTCATTCATCATGGTCGAGACAGCAGCGTTCTTTACATAACCGCGAAAGCCGACAATGCCGCCAACCAATAGGCCGATGATACCGAGCGCGATGGAAAGCTCGAGCAGGGTAAATCCGTGGCGCGTTTTAGTAGTCGGGGCGGGATGGTTCACAAGCAACTCCTTGGGGTGTAGAACGTATTTTAGAGTAACTTTAAGTGTTTGTCATATTGATTTCTTTTGTATCTCGGCACAAGGCTTGCTACAATGATGCCGATGACAACCCAACCCACCTTTTTGGAACGTGCAGCGCCTTCGTTAGTGGCGCTGGCAATGCTTGCCTGTGCCCCCATGGCCGCACACGCATCGACCGACCCGCTGATCGAGGGTGCGCGCCAATGCACGCAGTATTTCCCGATCGAGGAAAAGAAAAACAGCATCCCGACCCATTTACTGGCCGCTATCGCGACGACGGAATCGGGGCGGTATAGCAAAAGCTTGGGCATGAGCGTGCCGTGGCCGTGGACGATCAATGTCGAGGGTAAAGGTTACCATTTCGATAGCAAGGCCGAGGCGATTTCCATCACGCAAAGCTTCCTCGCGCAGGGCTACAAAAGTATCGATGTTGGCTGCATGCAGGTGAATTTGAAACATCACCCCAAAGCATTTGCCAACCTAAACCAGGCCTTCGACCCTGCGACGAATGTCGCGTATTCCGCGAAGTTCCTGCGCACGAATTACGGCACGTTTGGCGATTGGATTAAAGCCACCGCGGCGTACCATTCGCAAACCCCCATCTATGGCCAACGCTATTTGGTGAATATTGAACGCAACTGGAACAAAATTGTCGGAAAAGTGGCCGCCGCGCGCAGCGATAAAGCGAGCGAAGGCGAGGTGACGGTTGCCACAGCACCTGCCACCAGCCCGCGCGATTCTGCGCCCGCCGCCAAACCACGGGTGATCGCGAACGCCCGCCCCATGCAGGAATCACGGCATGTGCGGGTGATCAAGGTGAGCGATGCGCCGCGCCACAGCAATGAAGTGTTGGTGGTGCGCGCTAGCAGCGCACCTGTGGAGCCAATTACGGTGGCGGATGTGCCAGCCCAAACAGCGCCCATGCAGGGCAATTCCATCCGTCGGGTTAGCCTTGACAATTCTACCACAGCCAGCCTACCTGTGGTAAGGCCTAATGGCCCACAATTCGTTTTCGCTAATTAGGGATTCTACATGTTTGAGACCATTGAAGTGAGCACGGTCGAAGTCGCTTGTGATGGCGGCGCGGGGGGGCTTGGCCACCCTAAAGTGTACCTGCATATCGACCGTGACCATGGCAACAAAGTGACCTGCCCGTATTGCAGCCGCACCTATGTGCTGCAACATGCCAAATCAGGGATGGTGGCGTAAATGATCGCGGGCGTCGCATTGCTGATTGCCCTCATGCTCGCCACAGTGGTGGTGCTAGTTACGGGCATTGTGCTCATGGCGCGTGGTGGCGAGGCCAACGCGAAATATGGCAACAAGCTGATGGTGGCGCGGGTAATGTTCCAAGGCGCGGCGCTGGCTGTGGTTGCGGCGCTGCTATTGCTCAAAAAATAGCGCATTTTATCTATATTGCAGCGCACTGTAACCCCTTGCAATCCTCCTAAAAAACACGCAAAGTAAATCCATCAAAGGAGAACTCATGCGCATACTGGTGCCCGTCAAACGAGTGGTTGATTATAATGTCAAAATCCGTGTGAAGGGCGATGGGTCGGGGGTCGAACTGGCCAACGTAAAAATGAGCATGAACCCGTTCGACGAAATTGCGGTCGAAGAGGCGATTCGCCTCAAGGAAAAAGGTATCGCGACCGAAGTGGTGGTGGTTTCCATTGGTGCTAAACCCGTCGAGGAAACATTACGAACTGCATTGGCCGTGGGTGCCGACCGTGCGATTATTGTGAGTGTCGATACACGCATCGAGCCGCTGGTGGCCGCAAAATTGCTCAAGGCAGTGGCACTGAAAGAACAGGCTGACCTGATTATTACTGGGAAACAAGCAATCGACGATGACGCCAGCCAAACAGGGCAGATGCTTGCCGCATTGCTCGGTTGGCCACAGGCGACATTTGCCAGCAAAGTGGAAATTGCAGGCGGCGAGGCCATCGTCACCCGCGAGGTGGATGGCGGACTGATGACGATTGCGGTGAAACTGCCCGCCGTCATCACCACCGATTTGCGGCTTAACGAACCGCGCTACGCCAAACTGCCCGACATCATGAAGGCCCGCGCGAAACCGCTTGCCACGCTGACGCCTGCGGAACTGGGCGTGGAGCTCACCACGCGCACGAATATTTTGAATGTGGCCGAGCCTGTAAAACGCAAAGGCGGCGGCAAGGTGAAGGATGTAGCCGAGCTGGTGGATAAACTGCGTAACGAAGCGAAGGTGATATAACATGAGCATACTCGTATTCGCCGAACATGACGGAACCACCATTACCCCCGCGACGCGTGCGACCATTGGCGCGGCACAAAAGATTGGTGGTGACATCCACTTGCTACTCGCGGGGCATAACATTGCTGGCGTAACAGCAGCAGCAAAAACCATTGCGGGTGTCACCCAAGTGCTGGTGGAGGACGACGTGCTATACGCGCACCCGCTGGCAGAAAATCTGGCACCGTTCATTGCCCAATTTGGCAGTGGCTATTCGCACATTCTTGCTGCAGCAACGTCCGTGGGCAAGGATGTGATGCCGCGCGTGGCGGCACTGCTCGATATGCAGCAAATCTCCGAGATCACGCAGGTAGTGTCGGCCGATACATTCGTGCGCCCCATCTATGCGGGTAATGCGCTCGAAACCGTACAATCCACCGATAGCATCAAGGTAATTACCGTGCGCGCCACCGCGTTCGACAAGGTGGCCGAAACAGGTGGCAATGCTGAAGTGGTGGATGTGCCCGCCGTGGGTGTGGCAACGCAATCGCGCTTTGTGAGCATGGAAGGCGCGAAGAGTGAGCGGCCAGAACTCACCGCCGCGCGGGTGGTGATCTCAGGCGGGCGCGGCCTTGGCAGCAAAGAGAATTTTGCGTTGCTCAATCCGCTGGCGGATAAACTGAATGCGGCGCTGGGTGCAAGCCGCGCGGCGGTGGATGCGGGCTTTGTGCCCAACGATTGGCAAGTGGGGCAAACGGGTAAAGTGGTCGCGCCTGAGCTTTATATTGCCGTGGGCATCAGCGGCGCCATTCAGCATCTTGCAGGCATGAAGGAAAGCAAAGTGATCGTCGCCATCAACAAGGATGAAACCGCACCCATCTTTGAAATCGCGGATTATGGCTTGGTGGGTGATTTGTTCGAGATTATCCCCGCTTTGGAGAAGCTGGTTTAGCGGTTGCGGCCATCTGTGCACGTAAAGTATCGAGCGCTGGAATTTTTATGTTTGGATTATCAAACTGCCCCGTACGCCATTGGATGGCGTAGCTTGGGGCAATTTCAAGTATTCCAGTAATCTCGTCAACATGATGAAGTATTACAGCTTCACCACCGCTTTTTACATCGGGGAAGAATTGACCTTTCAATGCCCTCAATGCATCTACATCCATCTCGCGAGAATAATAGGCATGACTTTCTGCGTCTTTTTCCCATTTAACACCAGTGACATGCTCAAGCATATCGCGTGTGCTCATTTTTGGATGAACAAGAATGGCAGGCTTATCATTAGATTTACCTTCGACGAGCTGCTCTGCAGGTATGCGCAATCCAATGCGTCGAACCTTGCGGTTGGTTTGGTCGTGCCAGAGCTCGGGCTTGAGGCCGAATTGATCGAGAACGCTACGCACATTGGGCTCGAAGGCATCAGGGAGAACACACGTTTTTAATGAGCCATCCGCATCTTCAAAAAAATGTACATCTCGGGCAGTTTTTCCTTCGGCAACCTTACTGCCGATTGCCTCAGTAAGTGCATCGTTAATGGCGCCTGTTTTACTACGTAGGTTCGAAGTCATTTCTCACTCCATGTCATATAATGGTCGAGATTCTAGCAACAAACTGACAGATAAAGTGTTAAGATTTGATGACGATTAGCGCCTAAATATGGCTCAAGACTGCCACTTGCGGCGGTGGGGCTTCACCTTCGCCCCTGTGGTTTTTACGGCCTTGAGGATGGCGGGCATTTGGTCGGCGCTGACGGTGGCGATGTAGCGGCCGCTGCGCTGGGCGCTCACTTCGCCGCTGGCGATGATGTTATGGTCGGCCAGCATGAGCTGGATGCCCTCGAGATGCGTGTGGTTGATGCGTGCCTCGAAGCGATCCTCGCGCTTTCTCCACTCCACACCCGTGAGGGAGCGTAGCAGGGCTTCGGCTGGGTCTTCGTAGGGCATGGGGCGGCCTTAAGTGCGTGGTGTGCAGGGAAATTAGCATAACGTGGCTGGTTTGCCTAGATTCTTCACACGCAAAACGCATTGCCAAGTAGTTGAACTTGCGGCAGCATACGCCAATGACAGACACATTCACCCTTGCCCTCTCGCAATTCAACCCCACGGTGGGTGACCTTGCAGGTAATGCTGCTCGTATGGGGACGATCGCCCGTGATGCGGCGGCACAAGGCGCCGATTTGGTGCTATTCCCCGAAATGTGCCTGACAGGCTACCCACCTGAGGATTTGATTCTTATCCCTGCGTTTCGCGAAAAGGCGATGGAAGTGGCGCGGGAACTGGCCGCTACCACGAAAGACCTCGGCTGCGATATCATGTTTGGCAGTGTGTGGGAGTGCGAGCTGGGCGAGCAAGCCATGAGCCCGCGGAGCGGCGCGCAAGGTTTGTCAGTAGACAGACCTGAAGCAAAACAAATCTATAATGCGAGCCTAATTGCTAGTGGCGGTGACATTACAGTCATCCGTACCAAGCATGATTTGCCTAATTATGGTGTGTTCGATGAAAAGCGCGTGTTCGCCGAAGGTGCAGCACCCAAAATATTCGAGTGGCGCGGGGTAAAGCTGGGCGTGCTGATTTGCGAAGAAGTGTGGGATGTGGAATCCGCGAAGTTGCTCGCTGCACAAGGCGCCGAAATTCTACTCGTGCAAAATGCCAGCCCCTACCATATCGGCAAAGCCAACCAGCGCAAAAAAGTCGTCGATGCTGCGGTCGCCGCGACAGGGTTGCCCGTGGTGTATTTGAATTTAGTCGGCGGGCAGGATGAGCTGGTGTTCGATGGCCGTTCCTATGTGCGCGGCACCGCAGGGCGCGATGTAGCACGCCTTGCCGCATTTAAAGAAGATCTAGGGATTACGAAGTGGGAACGGCAAGCGGGGCGCATTGAATGCACGAAAGCGCCGATGGTCGAAATCCGCTCGGACGAAGAAACCATTTATCGCGCACTGGTGCTAGGCCTACGCGATTACGTGACGAAGAATAAATTCCCTGGCGTCGTGCTTGGTTTATCCGGCGGTATCGATTCGGGCGTGACGGCGGCGATTGCAGTCGATGCGCTGGGCGCCGATAAAGTACACACTATTCGTCTGCCCAGCCCGTTTACCAGCGATGATTCGGTGGAGGATGCAGAGCAGCTTGCCGCAGCGCTGGGCATCCGCATGGATACGGTACCAATTACGCCGCTGATTGATACCTCGCGCCAGACGCTCGCACCGTTGTTTCAAGGCAAGCATGCGGACACAACTGAAGAGAATATTCAGGCGCGGTTGCGCGGCTTGTTATTGATGGCAGTGAGCAATAAATTCGGCGCCATGGTGCTAACGACGGGCAATAAATCCGAAATGTCGGTCGGCTATGCCACGCTCTACGGCGATATGTGCGGCGGCTACTCGGTGCTGAAGGATATTTACAAAACCACCGTGTTCGAACTTTCGAAGTGGCGGTCGGCGCAGCGTGCCGAGGCGCTGGCGGAACTTGGGTTTTTGGGTGCGGCGTCGACGCCCACACAGCCCGTGATACCCGAGCGGATGATAACCAAACCACCGACAGCCGAGCTGCGCCCTAACCAGAAGGATGAAGATTCATTGCCGCCCTACCCAGTGCTCGATGCGATTTTGCGGGGATTAATTGAACGGCAAAAATCGATTCCCGAATTGGTGGCCGAAGGGATGGACAAGGCAACCGTCGACCGCGTTGCGCGCATGGTGGCGGCAGCCGAATATAAGCGCCGCCAGAGTGCCCCTGGAGTGAAAATTACGCCAATGGCCTTCGGGCGCGATAGGCGTTGGCCCATTACCAATGCATGGAAGTTTGTTTAAGGGGCGTTCGCGATAACCCAGTGAACATAAAAAAAGCCCACTCTCGCGAGTGGGCTTTTTATTGGGTCGATTAAAACGCAGGTTATTTTGCATCTTTATCAAAAGTGATGCGGCGCGTTCTGTTGTTTTCATACGCAGGGAATGCCGCTTCGGGTTCTGCTGCTTTTGCAGGTTTTGAAGCTGCTTTTTCAACAGCAGGCTTTTTAGGAGCGGCTTTAGTGGTGCTGGCTTTTTTAGCAACTTTTTCCGTTGGTTTTTCTTTAGCAGGGGCTTCTTTCTTCTTCTCAACTTCTTTCACCACTGCCGAGCTTTCCGACGTAGCTGCATCCGTTGGGGCTGCATTTTGGTTGCATGTCCGCATGCCTAGGATAGCGATGAGGGCAAGGCTGCCAATGATAAGAACTTTTTTGGTTTCCATGATGGGGTCTCCATTTAGCGTTAGGTTAGTGCGTTGTGAAAAGAAAGGGCAGCCAAAGCTGCCCTTTCTCGGATATAATTAGCGGCTGTAGAATTCCACCACCAAGTTTGGTTCCATTTTCACTGGGTATGGAACATCCGCCAGTTTTGGCTTGCGGGTGAAGGTAGCTTTCAGCGCTTTGCTGTCCATGTCGATATATTCAGGCACATCACGCTCAGGCGATGCAACCGACTCGAGCACGAGGGCGAGCTGTTTCGATTTTTCTTTCAGCTCGATCACATCGCCTTCGCTCACTTGGAAGCTTGGGATGTTCACGCGCTTGCCGTTCACGCGCACATGGCCGTGGTTCACGAATTGGCGAGCAGCAAACACGGTTGGTACTACGCACATACGGTAGAGAACCGCATCAAGGCGCGACTCGAGCAGAGCAACCAAGTTCTCCGAGTTGTCGCCTTTCATGCGGCGCGCTTCTTCATACAGTTTGAAGAATTGTTTCTCAGTGATGTTGCCGTAGTAGGCTTTCAGTTTTTGCTTAGCGCGCAACTGGGTGCCGTAATCCGACAATTTCTTTTTGCCTTTGCTGGCAACGCCATGTTGGCCAGGGGCATAGTTGCGGCGGTGGACGGGATCCTTCGCGCGGCCCCACAGGGCTTCGCCGAGGCGACGGGAAATTTTATACTTAACGGCATGGCGCTTGCTCATGACGAACTCCTTTCAACATAATCCTATCCCCAGATGAGCATGAAGCTCGCGAACCTTTCAGGAGAGGGGGATATGCGCTCCGACCCAAAAGGAGGTGGGAACATAGCGATGGATGGGGGGGAGTCAAGCAATTTAGCCGCCCAAACAACAAAAAAGCCAGCGAGAAGCTGGCTTTTTCATTATTCTACGGCGGGTTAGTTAAGCTCGCGCTGCATTTTCAGGGGCTTGCACCTTCTCGCGAGAGGCGGAAACAGCGGCTGCCTGGCCATCTGGCGCCACGCCATTGGCGCGGTCAGCGGCGATGCGCGCATCCACATCGGCCTGCGAGGCCGAGTTCATGTAGCTAGGTTGTTGTGCTTGCTCGGCCATGGCTTGGCTGGCCAGCAAATTCTCTTGCAGGCTGGCCGCGCGGTTGCGCGAAAGTTTGTTGCTGATAGCAGCAACGGCAACGCCGCCAGTAACGACTGCAGCAGCGCGGGGTGATTTTTCGTAGAAGCTAGCCACGCCGCCAATGACAGCTTTGATGGGTTTCAGGATGACGACTGCAATAGGTGCCTCGACCAGTACACGGCCTGCCGAAAAGGCAGCGCGGAAAGGTAAGGTGAGCAAGTTGCCAATGCCGGTCGATGGTGCTGTTTCAGCAGCGGCTTTTGCAGCCTCCGAGGCGGCCTTCCATGTTTTTGGCCTAAACGCGTTAGGTGCGGCTTTGCCCAAGCGTTCACCCGCTTTTGCAATACCCGCTAATTCTGATGCGATACCCATAATCTGTCTCCTAATTCCTTACCTAGCCGCCTGCAGCTGTTGTGCTTGCAGGGTGCCCATATTCTGTGCCGAGCTAGCCTGAATTTGGGCGGGAGCCGCGTTCATGGCTGAACCTTGTGGCGGGAAGTTGTATTTGTTGTCGTTGCTAGCAGCCATCGCTTGGTAGGTCGCCACTTGTGCTTCCATAGCGCGCGCCGCACCACGTTCTTGCGAAACGCGCTCGTGTGATTGAATGGCGCCCTTACCTGCGCCAACAAGGCCAGCAAGTGGAGCCAAACCAGCGGCAACAAGGCCACCGCCCAATGCGCCGAGCAAGGTGCCACCAATCGCTGAACCAAAACCGCTTAGCGCGCCTGAGCTTATGGCAACTGCTGGCAGCAAACCCGTTGCGCCAAGTAAACCGATCGCGGCACCAATGCCAATGCACCAAAGGGCAGTTTTGCCCACCGCTTTTAATGCGCCACCTGCAGTGCCAATCGCAACGTTGCTCGTCGCGCTCAGTACGCCATGATTCACGGGTGCTACATAATCATTGTTGCTCATACTATTCCCCTTCCTTGGGAGTTACGCGGCCTTTTTATGGGCCAAATGCTTTATTTCTAGTTTGTAGAATAACACAGCCGCTGGGCTAGTAGTGTGAAGGTTTTGTGACAATTGCGCGCGGGTAAAAAATATTTAATAAATGGCTAAAAAACAATTGCTTAAATGCCAATATCGTGGTGGTGATTACGGCTCTCCGCGATACGATCTTGCCACGTGGTTTGGGGAGGGTGCGCCGAGTAGGTGCGTGCATCGCGCTCAATTTCCTTTTGGCGTTCTAGGAATTGGCGCTGGGTTTCGAATGCCTCGATTCTACGTGCGGCAGTGTAGTGGCGGTAATCGGCGCGGTTGATGGGCGCGCTGCGCTGCTGTTTATCGCGTACGATCAAATCTTCGGCATATTTTTCGGCGCGGTTCATACGGTTAACTGCGCGTATGCCGCCGTTGGCAAGGCCATAGGTGCCGCCGCCAAGCATGCCAAGTGCAAAGCCGCCCAGTGCCACAACGGTGACAGTGGCCACCGCCCCACCCAAAAGCCAAGGCGCACCAATAGCGGTTAGAATACCAAGTGCCGCGCCATATTTTAGACCCGTGCGGCCCCATTTGCCCATGCCATTAATGCCATCGCGCAGGGTGCCGCCCACAAAGGTGACGGCATAACGAAGGGGTTTTAGGGGGTCATGGCCTGTTTTTGCAGCCGCAAGTTCGGCGTTCGCCTGCTCGGTAATCGAGGGCGTGGGGGTAGGCGCAGGTGCTGTTTGGGTCGTAGCCATAGTTTTCCTACCCTACACTATACCTCAAGCCACCCCATTTGATTGTGAAGATTGTGTGACAGTTTATCGCTACTAAGCCACTGCGCGCTTAAGGCGCGCTAAACTCTCTACTTTGCCCAAAATGGCCATCGCATCGGGAATGTCAGGGCCACTCATCGCGCCGACGATGGCGGCGCGTAGGGGGGGCATCAACTCGCCAATTTTTTTGCCCGATTGTTCGGCGACCGCATGGATGGCGGCTTTGACGGCTTCCGCGCTCCATGGCTCCGCCAACGCTTCAAGCGCGGGGAGGATGAGGGGTATGTTTGCGCCGTTTTTGGCGAGCATAGCAGTAGCCTTTTCGTCATACGCCGTGGGGGCGTTGAGGTAGAAGCCAATCGCGTCTTTGAGTTCCACCAACGTGCCGACTTTCACTTTCACGCTCTCAATCGCGGAGGCCATGCTGGCGGGTACGCCAAGCAACTCGGCAAGTTCCGCACCAGTTTTTAGGCGCACATAATGTGCGTTCACATGGTTTAGCTTCGCAAAATCGAGCCGCGAGGGGGCTTTGCCGATATGTTCCAGCGTGAACCATTCAATCGCCTGTTCATCGCTGAAAATCTCGTCATCGCCATGCCCCCAGCCGAGGCGGGCGAGGTAGTTGCGCATTGCCTCGGGCAAATATCCCATCGCGGCATATTCGGTGGTGCTGGTGGCGCCGTGGCGCTTGCTCAGCTTTGCGCCATCCGCCCCGTGGATGAGGGGGATGTGGGCGAAGACGGGCACTTGCCAGCCCATGGCGTTATAAATCACCGTCTGGCGGCCTGCATTGTTGAGGTGGTCATCGCCACGAATCACATGGGTGATGCCCATGTCGTGGTCATCCACCACCACGGCGAGGTTATAGGTCGGCGTACCATCGGAGCGTAGAATCACAAGGTCATCCAGCGCATCGGCACCGAACACCACATCACCCTGCACGGCATCATGCACCACTACTTCACCTGTGAGGGGCGCTTTGATGCGCACGCTAGGTTTTACGCCAGCGGGGGGTGTTTCGCTGCTATCGCGCCAGCGGCGGTCATATTTAAACACTTCGCCCTTGGCTTCGGCTGCGGCGCGCTGCTCGGCTAGCTCTTCCTGCGTGGTGTAGCAATAATAAGCACCGCCATTTTTCACCAATTCCAGCGCCACTTCACGGTGGCGGGCGGCGTTTTTGCTTTGGTAGATGATATCGCCATCGAAGTTAAGGCCGAGCCATTTCAGGCCATCGACAATGGCGGCATAGGCCGCATCGCTGTTGCGCGCTTCGTCGGTATCCTCGATCCGAAGCTTGAACTGCCCACCCATATGGCGGGCGAACAAATAGTTGAATAACGCGGTGCGCGCGCCGCCGATGTGGAGCATGCCAGTGGGCGAGGGGGCGAAGCGGGTGATGACGGTCATGGTATTTCCTATAGGCTGTGCTAATTTCGCTGGTGTTATAGCAGCGCGAGGGGCGATGTCACGCATGTTTGAGTGGGTACAGGAATGGTGGGCGAGCGAACGCACGCGTCATTTTCTGTGGGTGCCTGCCTGTTTTGCGGCGGGCATCGCGCTCTATTACGCGTGGCCGAACGAGCCTGCGCCCTATGTATTTCCGCTACTCATGGCATGTGCTTTTGCGGGCGCAATGCTGTTTCGCCGCGAGGCATTACCGCTATGGCTAGCACTTTCGCTGGTCTTTGCGGGTGCAAGCTGGGCAAACATCCGCACCCTGAACCACCAACCCACTATGTTAGGGGAGGCGCTTAGCCCGCGCCCCGTGATTGGGGTGGTGAAAGATATTGAGCGCACCGAGCGCGGGGTGCGGCTGCTGCTGAATCATGTAACCGTTGATGGATTGCCGAATGTAAAAACGCCCGAACAAATTCGCCTGAGTGTGAAGTTCAAAAAGGGCGCGGAGTTTGAATTGCCGCGCATTGGCGATGCGATTCATATCCGTGCGGGGCTAATGCCTGCGATGGGACCCGCCTTGCCCAACGGCTTCGATTTTGCGCGCTATTTCTATTTCCGCGAGATAGGTGCGATTGGCTACGGGTTGCCACCGTGGCAAGTGTTGGCGAAGGATAATTCGCCCACCATCAAGAATCATTTTTGGACATGGCGCGCGAACCTGACCGACCGCATCATCCGAACGTTGGGGCTTGAAACGGGTGGCATCGCCGCAGGGCTGATTACGGGCGATGGCCGCGCCATTAGCGAGGCGGATTTCAGCGCGTTACGCGCAAGCAATCTCTATCACATCATCGCCATTTCGGGCGAGCATATGGTGATTATTGCGGGTGTGATTTTTGTCAGCCTAAGGCTGCTTTTACTGGCATTGCCAAAGCGCTTCGCGCTCCGACCACAGGGAAAATCTGTTGCTGCATTCTTTAGCCTCATCCTTGTGACAATTTATATTTTTGTGACAGGCCTGCCCATTTCCGCCGTGCGTGCGTATGTGATGATTGTGCTGGTGTTGTTGGCGGTAATTTTTCGGCGACATGTCGACCCCATGCGCTCGCTTGCCATCGCCGCGTTGCTCATCCTGATCTATGACCCCGCAAGTTTGATGGAACCTGGATTCCAGCTATCCTTCGCGGCGACGATGGCGATTATTGCACTGGTCGAATCGCGCATGTTGCGCCAGCCACCTGCCATTGAGCGCGGGCGGGTGCGCCGGGCATTGCACTTCATCGGAACATTACTGTTGGTAAGCGTGGTGGCCGAGGCAGCGACGACACCACTCGCCATCAGTATGTTCAACAATGCATCGTTCTATGGCGTGTTCGCGAACTCTCTTGCTACACCACTCGTCAGCTTGTTTCTCATGCCCATGGTGGCGCTGTTTTTTATGCTGCTGCCCTTTGGTGCCGAGGGGCTAGCGCTGACGTTATTGCACCATGGCATCACGGCGCTGCTGGCGCTGGCACGATGGGTGGCAAGCTTTCCGCATGCACAAATTTTTCTGCCATCACCGCCGAGCTTTGGCCTTGCGCTGTTTGCGTTGGGCTTGCTATGGGTGTGTTTGTGGCAGCGCCGTGTGCGGTGGTTAGGGGTGGTGATGGGCGCGGTTGGTGTCGCCACCATTTTCACGGTGCACTCGCCCGATATGTTGGTTGGTGGCGGCCTAAAGCAAATCGCCTTCCGTGGTGATGCGGGTTATGTGCTCGCCCGTGGCCGCCCCAATTCCATGGTGCCCGAAATGTGGGCGAATGGGATGGGCTATAAGGAATTGGCAAAAGCAGAAGAGCCCGAATGGGTCTGCGATGAGGGCAAGAATTGCGTAGCGAGTGTGCGCGGTGTTTCGGTTGCCTTCCCGAAAGATCCATCAATATTTGCTGCACAATGTGGCCATGCGAACATTCTATTTACCCGCATCGAACATGGCGAGTGCGCGCCGACAACCCTCATCACCGCCGAGCAACTCTCGGGCAGTAGCGTGACTGCGCTGTGGTTGGATGAGGGCGTGATACATCGCGAAACGAGTGCTGATTGGCAAGGTACACGGCCATGGAGCGTGCGTGCAGTAGAGAGTAGCGAGGAGTAGGGCTTACGCCGCGAGCTTTTTAAGCAACGACTGGAACATGATGGCACCATCAGCACCGCCCAAGGCACTATCCGCAAAACGTTCAGGGTGTGGCATCAGGCCCAGCACATTTTTTGCCTTGTTGGTGATGCCCGCAATGTTTTCGCGTGCACCGTTGATGCTGCCGCGCTCGCTGGGTTTGCCTTCATCATCGACATAACGCAGGGCAACCTGCCCATTATCGTTCAGGGCTTTCAAGGTCGCATCATCCGCGAAATAATTTCCTTCTGCATGCGCTACAGGCAAGGTGATAATTTGCGCCTTTTCGTAACCCGCCGTGAAGGGCGAATCCGTTGCCTCTACGCGCAGTGTCGTGGGTTTGCAGTTGAATTTGAGATGGTCGTTACGCATCAGCGTGCCAGGGAGAAGGCCGCTTTCGCACAAGATTTGAAAACCATTGCAAATGCCCAGCACATAACCGCCTTCATTCGCGAATTGGATCACGCTTTGCATGATGGGCGAGCGTGCCGCCATCGCTCCGCAGCGCAAATAATCGCCATAGGAAAAACCACCAGGCAGCACCACAAGGTCGAGCCCTTTGGGCAAGGCGGCATCGTCGTGCCACACATAGACAGGGTTCAAGCCTTGTGCTTCAAGCACCGTGAACACGTCGCGGTCGCAGTTGGAGCCAG